>JAOAPJ010000122.1 GCA_025462805.1 Acidobacteriaceae bacterium | reverse complement strand
GACGGCTTCGCTGACGTCGATCTCCGCGACGCCATTAACGAGGGCCTCGTCGAGGGACCACACATGCAGGTCAGCGGACCGGCACTGGGCATCACCGGTGGCCACATGGATAACAACCTCCTGCCCGAGGTCTACCATCAGGTGGGAGATGGCGTCGCCGATGGCATTCCAGCCGTGCAACACATGGTGCGGCAGAACATCAAGTACGGTGCGGACCTGATTAAGATCGGCGCCACGGGCGGTGTGCTGTCCAAGGGTGATGACCCGCAGGCCAGCCAGTACACGCTCGAGGAGATGCAGGCCATCGTGGCCGACGCCCATCGCCTGGGCCGCAAGGTGGCTGCGCACGCGCACGGCGCCCAAGGCATCCTCTGGGCCAGCGAGGCCGGCGTCGACTCCATCGAGCACGGCACCTACATCAATGACGACGACATCAAGGCGATGAAGCAGCACGGCACCTACTTCGTGCCAACCGCTTATCTGATCGACTGGATGCGCGATAACGGTCGTCTGCCCCCGTTCTATGCGAAGAAGATGCAGGACGTCAGCGCCGTCGAGAAGACCAATGCTAAGCACGCCATCGCTGCGGGCGTGAAGGTCGCCATGGGCACCGATGCAGCCGTGTACCCGCACGGGCTGAATGCGCATGAATTTGAGGTCTACGTCCGCGACTTCGAGATGACGCCGCTGGATGCCCTTCGCACCGGCACCGTGAATGCCGCGGACCTGATGGGCTGGACCGATCGCGTGGGCTCGCTGGAGGCTGGGAAATGGGCGGATGTCGTGGCCGTGAAGGGCGATCCGCTGAAGGACATCACCGTCCTGCAGCATCCTTTGTTCGTCATGAAGAGTGGCACGGTCTACCGCAACGACCTCGCCCGGCAATAGAACTGCCCGAAACGGCGATGCCACGAGTAGGCCCTGAGTACCAGGCGCCGATTACGATAGGTGTATGGTTCGCTACGGCATCCTCGGCTTTGGCCATCATGGCGAGAAGCGGCTTGCTCCCGCGTTTTCGGGAACACAGAACTCGCGGCTTACGGGCATCTGGCGGCGCAATCAGCAACTCGCCCGTGAAGATGCATCACGCTACCGTGTCGAGCACCTATTTTTCTCGCCCGAGGAGCTTTGCGCGTCGCCAGCGATCGACGCCGTTTTCGTGGCTAGCCCGGATGCCCTGCATCTCGAGCACACTCTGCTGGCACTCAAGCATAGCAAGCCGGTGCTTTGCGAAAAGCCCATGGCCATGAGCACTGCTGAGGCCACCCGCATGGTTGCTGCGGCGAATGCAGCAGGATGCCCGATTGGTGTGGCGCAGAACTTTCGCTACAACCGTTCGCTCGAGCGCATGCGCAACCTCGTGGCGGAAGGTGCCATTGGTACACCCGTCTTCGCTTCAGCCCACTTCTGCTTTCTCAGCGACACCAGCCCGCGCACATGGATCTATGACGCCGGCATGGCATGCGGTGGCCCGATCGGCGATGTGGGGATTCATGCGATCGATGCCTTGCGCTTCGTACTCGGCCAGGAGGTCACAGCCGTTAGCACCCTGGCACGCCGGGACGACCGGCAGGCGCCTGGGGCGGAGCGCCCGATCGAATCCAGCGCGGCTATCACTCTCGAGATGAGCGGAGGCACTCTGGGCAGCGTGCATGTCAGCTTTCGCGCGCTCTACCGCACCCTTGTGGAAATCGTAGGCGCCGATGGCGTCCTCACCACTGAGACCGGACTGACGGTCGACCGGCCAGTGAGCATCGTGCATCATGCCGGTGGCGAGATCCTCTCTCGAGAAGAGATCAGCAACGCCGACGCCTACAGCCGCATGCTGGAGGCGTTTTCCGCAACCGTAGAGGGCAGCAGCAGCTTCGCCAGCACCGGCGAGGATGGAGTGCAAAACCAGCGCGTTCTGGACGCCGCCTTCCGCAGTTGGCACAGCGGGTGCCGCGAAGCCGTCGTCTAATCCATTGCTGCCGGACTCGCTATTCGAGGATTGCGAGCACCTGGCCGGCCGCCACCGTTTCACCCGCAGCGACACGCACCTCAGCAACGCGCCCATCGCGCGCGGCCTTCAGCTCGTTCTGCATCTTCATCGCTTCGATCACGAGTATTGCCTGGTGCGCAGCCACCTCGTCTCCCGCCGCCACCAGAACCCTTGCGACACGGCCAGGGATAGAGGCTTTGATCAGCAGCTTGCCATTGCCCACGCCGGAGCGCTTGCGTCGCTCTCTAAGCGATCGCGGATCCATCACGGCCACCCGGTACTGCTGGCCACCCACCGCAATCATCCGTTCGTCGGGCGATTGCACGTGGACACAGCGGAACGAACGTCCCTCCATCAGCAATGACAGCACACCCGGCATGAGTTCGCACAGCTCCGCTGGGATCGCCCGTCCGGCCGTGCGGATCACGTAGCCTGCCCCATCGTGCTCCAGTTCCAGCTGGCGCACACTCCCATCGACTTCGACGTCCAGCCTCATCGCCGCAATCCCTCCGATATTGCGGCGTGCTTCCACGCCGTCTCTGCGGTGGGCGTGGCTTGCGGCGTCCCAGGCGCCGCGAAGTGCAGGGCGGCAACGGCTGCCGCCAAGGTAAAGGGCTCATCTATTTCGCCAGCCGGCGGCGCTGCCGGTGACGCTAACATGCGATCCAGGTAAGCGGTATCGATACGCGCGGCCTGGAAGTCTGCATCACCCAGGATGCGGCGCAGCAGCGTCAGATTGGTCTTGATGCCGCCGATGACGTACTCGTCGATGGCGCACGCGAGCCGCGCAATTGCCGTGGAGCGATCGGGCGCGTACGCCACCAGCTTGGACAGCATCGCGTCGTAGTCGCTCGGCACCTCCCAACCCTCGTAGACCCCCTCATCTTCGCGCAGCCCCGGACCGCTTGGCCGCAGCAGACGGGTGATGCGGCCAGGCGAGGGCATGAAGGCAGCGTCAGGGTCCTCTGCGTAGACTCGCACCTCAATCGCGTGTCCGCGCCATGCGACCTGCTGCTGGGTAAAGGGCAGCGGCTTGCCTTCAGCAATCGCAATCTGCAGGTGCACCAGGTCAAGCCCGGTTACCAGCTCCGTAACCGCGTGCTCCACCTGCAATCGTGTGTTCATCTCGAGGAAGAAGAAGTTCTGCGCGTCGTCCATCAGGAACTCGACCGTTCCCGCGTTGACATAGCCAGCTTGGCGCGCCAGCCGACACGCTGCTTCGCCCATGCGCTGGCGGAGCGACGCGCCCACCACGACAGAGGGCGCCTCTTCGATCACCTTCTGGTGCCGGCGCTGCACCGAGCACTCACGCTCACCCAGGGAGACCACATTGCCGTACTGATCTGCGATGAGTTGTATCTCGATGTGGCGCGGACGCTCGATTAGCTTCTCCAGGTACACTTCGCCCGAGCCGAAGGCGCGCGTCGCCTCTTCGCTGGCGCCACGGAACGCCTCCGGCAGCTCCTCCGCGCGACGGATCGCACGCATGCCCTTGCCGCCGCCTCCGGCTGCAGCCTTCAGCATGACCGGATAGCCAATCTCCTGCGCCAGTTGCAGCCCTTCCTCCGCGGAGACAAGGCCCCGGACAGAGCCGGGCACGCGCGGGGTTCCTGCGCGATCGGCTGCGGCGCGAGCGCGCGTCTTCGAGCCAAGCTCACGCATGGCAGACGCAGGCGGCCCGATGAAGACAATGCCTGCGGTCACACACGCGTTCGCGAAGTCCGCGTTTTCTGACAGGAAGCCATACCCGGGGTGGATCGCGTCTGCGCCGCAGGTGAGCGCAATCTCCAGAATGCGATCGCCGCGCAGGTAGGACTCGACCGAGGGCGCCGGGCCCAGCCGATACGCTTCATCTGCATGGAGCACGTGCAAACCGCGGCGGTCCGCATCGGAATAGACGGCAACGGGCGAGATGCCAAGCTCGCGGCAGGCGCGAAGAATGCGCAGAGCGATCTCACCGCGATTGGCAATCAGGATCTTGCGAAGGGAAGCCACCAGTCACGGATTCTAACTGGAGGAAGCCCCGCTGCGCTGGCCGCTCGAACAGAGCGGGAGG
>JAOAPJ010000442.1 GCA_025462805.1 Acidobacteriaceae bacterium | reverse complement strand
CCAGCGCCCAATAATTGGACGTGATTTGTTGAGATATCTCCTGCGGATGACCTCTCTGCGCACCGGAGCCTTGGCTGGCTGCACGATGAGTCTGGCACTTATCGGTCCGGCCGCAACCACTCTATCGCTTCCACTCAGTGCCGCAACGAAACCGGCCTTGGATCCCGCCTATGACCGCTGGTTGAATCGAGAGGTCAACTACCTGATCACCAGCGACGAGCGCTCCGTCTTCCTCGGACTCAAGACGAATCAGGAGCGCGATCGCTTTATTGAGTCTTTTTGGCGCCTGCGCAACCTCGATCCTACTGACAATGCAAATACGTTCAAAGAAGAGCACTACCGTCGTCTCACGTATGTGAGAGAGCACTTAGGGCACCCAGGCCAGGACGATGGCTGGCAGACGGATCGGGGCATGGTGTACATCACGCTCGGCCCGCCACAGCAGCGGCTCAGATATCCGGAGACCCGGGAACTAAAGCCGATGGAGGTCTGGTTCTACCAAAGCCCCAGCTCTGCGCTTCCCGCGCACTTTTATCTCGTCTTCTTTAAGATGAGCCCTATCGAGGATTACCGGCTCTACTCCCCATACATCGACCATCCGCAGAAGCTCGTGAATTCTCTGAACGCGATCAACGATGATCAGAGTGCGATCAAGCTCATCCAGCGCGACATCAATGATGAGACAGCGCAGATCTCCCTTTCGCTCATTCCCGGCGAGCCGGTAGATCTGAAGAATCCTTCGCCCACACTCGACTCCGATGTCCTTCTGAATAAGATTCGGAATTTTCGGAATCTGCCGGAGAACCGCGAAATTCTCGGTGCTCGTCGAGCCGCGCAGGAGAGCGTGTCACACCGGATCATCTTCGGGACTGAAACCAGTTCGCTCACCGCGGTCGCGAGTCGTGACTCGGCGAACAGCGCCAGCATCCATTACCTGATGACCCTTCCGCAGGCAGGCGACTTCGTGCTGAAGCGGGCAGGCGATGGAAAATCAAGCTATCGCCTTCAGGTGGAGACAGCACTTGCAGCCCCCAACGGCGGCAAGACATTTCTTACTGCGACGCAGGAGTTGTCCGGAGACTTCACAGCTGAGCAGACCGACTCGTTGCTGAATCGCCCCTTCGGCTTAGAGGGCCGCGTGCCCATCGCTCCCGGCCAATACAAGCTGTCGGTGACACTGCGCAATCCAGTCACCAGACAGTCTTTTGCACAAGAACGCGTCGTGCTTGTTCCTGCATTCAATACAAGTTTGGGCTTAAGCCAGGTCTTCATTGCGGTCGACAGGAGTCCCGTACGCGTTGCATCTCCGGTTCCCTTCAGCTTCGCCGGTGTTCGCATTGCTCCGCTCGGTGGAGACAATGTCGCGGTTCCACAAGGGGCGCCTCTTCGCTTGATTATGCAGATATGGGCACCGTTGGCTAGTGAAGGAGAACCGCTCAAGGGAGTGCTCAATGTGCATTATCTGATCGGCAGATTGAATGATCCACTGAAGCAGGAAGAGGATCAGTCATTGGATAAGGGCACCTTCGACACCAGCGGAAATCTTCTGCTAGGGAAGGACCTAGTGACCAAAGACTTGCAACCAGGCAGTTATCGCCTTGTCGTGAAGGTCACCGATCCCGAGACGCATGCTACCGCATATCAGTCACTGAACTTCATCATCCAGCGCTCGACGGACGCCAGTGCACTCTGGACGCTCCTGGTACCGCCGCTCAAGCAGCAGGCCAGGTAACCAAGGCGCATCAGATCTCGGCAGCAAAGGAGAAGGGCGGGAGATGAACACCTCCGCCCTTCTTTTTTTTGCTATCAGCGTTTAGAACTCAAAGCGGATCGATCCGCGGCCATAGAAAGGACGCTGGAAGGATAGCGGCTTGAGGAAGTCCGTGTTGGGAACGCCGAAACTAAGGGCGCTGTCCTGGTCCACCGAAGTGAGGGAACGGGAGTTCGTCACATTGAAGGCATCGAAGGTCAGCTTCAGCTTGTATTTCTCGCCGAGGGAAACCGGGTAATCCGTGTGGAGGTCAAGCTGATAATTCGAGGCGTTGCGTCCCTCTGAACCACGTCCTCCGAACGGAATTTCACCAGCATTCTGGTACACGGGGTGAGCTCCGAGGTTGTTGATCGGTTGACCGGAGGAGGCACGGAAGCCCGTACCGATGGTGAGCTTCTTCGCGAATCCGCTCGGCAGCACATAGGAGCCATACAGGTTGCCGATCTGCCGTCGATCCGTATTTAGGAAGCCGCGAGCAAACTGCTGTCCGAGTAGACCTAGCACACCGGGTGTGAAGTCGAACAGCGAGCTGATGCCGGGGTCCGACTGGCCGTTGTCATTGCGGAACAGACCCTCGTAGTTGCCATAGAGCTTTGCCCAGCGATAGTTCACGCGCAGCAGGAAGTTGTGGCTGAAGTTCTTGTTCAACTCCACCTCGATCGCCTGGTAGTGACGGCGCGCATTGGCCTGCCCATCCGGCTTTCCGTCGGGGGTAGGTAGGCCAACATTGGCTGGGTTATTCCCGCAGGCCCCGCCTTCGCCCGCGATGTTGCCCAAAGAGTCCGTGAACGGGAGATTACCGTTGCCCACGTTGTAGTTAACAACGCAGTTGGCCGGGGCTCCGTCGTTTGGCAGGTTCGCGTTGAAGACGTACGGAGTCTCGACCTCGTTCACGAAGTAGTCAGAGCTTGAGCTTGGATTGCCGATTTCAAAGTTCTGCGCGACGTTACCGCTGAGATTTCCTTCCGGCGACGCACCCGCCTGATCCTCGATAATGCGCAGAAGGCGACGATCGGTGTAACGCGCGCTGAGCACGAAACCACCGAACTGCTTTTCGACTCCTCCCACAAACTCCTCTTCGAAGTTCAGCTTGGTCTTGGGCAGAATGTTTTCGGGGACTGAGCCACTGGCAGCGATATTTGAACCTGCTGAGCCAGCGGCCGGATCGCCGCTGATGAGGTGCGCTGCGTCAAGCACCGGAGTTACCGTTCCATTCTGATTCAGGACGGCGTTTCCACTAGCGTCAGCTAGGGGTGCCCAGTTTGCAGCAGAGATGTCCAGTTCCTGGCCGAGCGAGCGGATGGCTGCGTCTTCTGGCAGGGACTGCGTATACCGGCCGAAGTTGAAGAAGATCTTCGACTTGCGGTCGCCCTTCGGGTCAAAGTTGATACCGAGTCGAGGGGACCAGTTGTCATTGAAAACATACTGCTGCACGATACCGTTCAGTTGCTCCTCATCCCACCGGATACCGGCGTTGATCGTGATGCGATGACCGATCGAGACGTTGTCATTGCCGTAGATCGCGTGATAGCTCATGCTCGACGGGGTCACGGGATTGCTGAAGATACCGCGCGTCTGCTGCAGGTAGACCGGTTTTCCGTTCAGCTTCGGGCAGATGGTGCAGGTGCTTGACGTTCTTAAGTTGAAGGCGGCGTCCGCGGTAGCACCCGAAAGACCTGGATTCGACGAGAGGGAAGTGACTGGAGTGCCGATGTCGTTCGCTGTGGGGAAAGTAAAGCTCGCGCCGCTGTAGGACTTGGTCAGGTCGTAAATGTCGCGCAGGTAATCCCACCCGATTGAGAACACGTTCTGAACACCATGCACGGTAACCGTCTTCGAGGTGTCTATCCCGAAGCTGTAGGTGTGGGTCTGTGGATTCTGGCTGAAGCCTAGCCCCTGCGCGTTGAAGGAGGACTGTGAAATGACCTTCGAGAGATCCACAATCTGATAGGCGTCCTGCAGCCCAACCTCAGTGAAGTGGCTCGTCTTCGCCGATGCCGAAAGCGAGAACTCCCAGGTGGGGGATGGTGTGCTCGTGAGGTGCAGCGACTCGCTTCGGCTGCCGTAGTTCCAGCGGCTAAACCCTGTTTCGTTGTTCTGGGCCAGGCTGGGGTAATAAGGGAAGGTATCCGAGTTTACAAATCCGTATCCAGCGTTGGTCCGGGACGGATCCCCAAAGGCAGAAGCGTCGATCGCCGTGGAATCGCTTAGCTTGTAGGTGAGCTTGGCCGCCCAACTGTTCACTGTGGTGGAGTTCGTGAACGGGCCATGGTTATAGAGCCCAAATCCGGCCGGGGCGCGCCAATAATACTGATTCAAAGCAGGGTTGTAGGCGCCGTAGAAGAAGAGCTTGTTTTTTAGCGGGCCAGGAACATAGCCTCCGAACTCGGCGGCTGCGTCGTACTGGGGAATCGAATAGACTCGGCCATGCACATTTTGCCGGTTGAAAAAGTCATCGGGCTGGCGGAAGCTGGCGAAGAATTGCTGAGGCGAGAAGTATGCGGACAAGGCGCCATGGTATTGAGTGCCGCCTGACTTGGTCACAATCTGAACGACGCCGCCGTTCGCTGAGCCATACTTGGGCTCGAATGCGCCCGTCTTCACCTGAACCTCTTCGATAAAGGTCAGGTTAATACCGGTGCCGAGTGACCCGTAAGTGGGACTGAAGACGCCGAGGCCACCGTAGCCCGCATCGCCAATGTTGACCCCATCCGCGACGTACTCGTTCTCCAGGCCACTGGCGCCGCCGATGGATGGGTTCGACGTACCCGTGCCGCCGCCATTCGTAACACCCGGCGCGGTGTAGAACAGGCTGCCGACGTTTCTTGCGACCGGCACCTGGTTGTAGAAGCTCGAAGTGAGGTTTGCGCCGATCGCCGTCGAAGTGGTATCGATCTCCGTCGTCGTGGCGTCAACGTTCACCGTTTCTGACGCGCCGCCGACCTCAAGCGAGAGGTCGAGGCTGGAGATCCTGTTGATCACGACGCCGACCGATTTGGCCTGATCGGACTTGAAGCCTGCCTTTTCAACGGTTACCGTGTATGCGCCCGGAGTCAGGTCCGTGACAACGAAATGGCCGCTCTGATCTGTAGTCGCTGTTCTCGTATCCGCTGCGCCGGAGATGGTCACCTTCGCGCCAGGGAGGATGGCTCCCGACTTGTCCGTGATCACACCCTGGAGGCCGCCTTTAGTGCTGGACAATTCTTGCCCATAGAGACTCTGAGGCAAGGTCAGCGCGGGAATAAGACTTAGGGCGAGGCACAGACACACGTGCTGCAGGGAACGATTCATCAGGTTCGGCTCCGGTTAACTTTTGAAAAAGGCTCTACTTCTGCAACTTTGCTTCTAATGCCACGGCATGGTCATCGAACCAGCAACAACGCTACGCGCGCTATCTGAAACAAAAGAAGGGGGAAGGGCGTCGACGGGGACGTTGGGAACAACCAATATACCAAAGGTGGCATATCGTGCCATCTATTTTCATGCTTGAGGCAACCAAACGGCCCGGGGAGGGACACACGCTCCAGTCGACTGAGCCTGGCAAATCGACGCCAATGCGTCCAGATAACGTCTTGGACGGAAATTCATTGCGAGCTGCAAATGCTGAAAGCGGGTTACCCCTACCTACTGCGGGAAGCAGAGAACTTGTTCCTCAGCAGCTGAGAGTTGTCATTCTGCATCCTGGCGCCAAAGGAGACGCGTTTGGACATCCGGCAACTAAGGTCCTTTGTTGCGGTAGCACACGGGCTGAGCTTCAGCCGGGCCGCGCAGCATCTGCACCTCTCCCAGCCTGCTCTCAGCACACAGATCAAGAGCCTCGAGGAACATCTCGGTGCCAGGCTCTTTGAACGCAACCGACGCACCGTGCGGCTTACGCCCGCAGGTATCGCGCTCCTGGCCGATGCAGAGTCGCTGCTCCAGCAGATCGCCGATGCCGAGTTGCGCGTGGCACGCATCTCTACCGGCGACGTTGGTCATCTACGCATCGGCTTTGTTGCCTCCGCCACGCTCGCGATCGTGCCCGCCATCGTACTTGCCTTTCGCAGGCAGTATCCCGGGGTGGACCTGGAACTCAAGAACCTTCCCACCGTCCAGCAGGTGGAGGCGTTGCGCAACGGCACCTTGGACGCAGGCTTCGTCCGCATGCCCCTGGCCGAAGAAGGGCTGGCCGTCACCCGGATCCACAGCGAAGCCTTCGCCCTCGTTCTCCCCAGGAGCCATCGCTTTGCGCGCGCCCAGGATCCCGCCCTCGAGGAGTTCGCCCATGAGCCCTTCATTGCCTACGGAAGACGTTGGGCCCCCTCCTTCTACGACCTGTGGACTGGCATCTGTGAGAAGGCTGGATTCGTGCCAAGGGTGGTGCAGGAGACAGCCGAGATGAGCACCGCGCTCGCACTCGTCGCTGCCGGCCTCGGCGTCGCCATCCTTCCGGAAGGAATCACCCGTGGCCATCGCCACCTGGTCAGCGTCAAGCTCCTTGAACGCGAGAAGATCCGTTCCGAAATCGGCATCGCGACCCTAGCGACGCGGCAGACCACTCTGCTCCAACACCTGATCGCGACCGCAAAGCAGGTCAGCCTGCGTTAAGCGAAGATCGCGCCTCACACAGAAACCGGACTTATTCAATTCTTCTATCACTCACTTCCAAAGATACGTCCAAGACTATTCACCCTGGAATCGGCTCTAATTTGTTGAGGATCGAGTGAGTGCGCGGCGGCCGAGGTGAGATGCCTTTGAGCACCGGGGCGGTGCCACTCGGAGGAGCTGACTATGAAATCACATGACAATCCGCCCGACTCTGCAGATGCAGTTGACACACACACAGCCGAACACGAGGCATTGTCGCGGCGCAGGTTCGTCGGTACCGTCGCACTGGCCGGCGCAGGCTTCTTCGGGGCCAGCGCAATGGCGCAAACGCGCCCGGAACAGCTCGCGGGACGGGCGGGCAACAGCAAGAGCGATCCAGGTCCGGAGAACAACGCACTACTCCGCGAGAACCCCAATTCCAACATGCCGCCCTTCACCGACCACGGCAATCCCGGGCCCATCTGGTACTCGTTTGATCTCGCACCCAAACGCGTTCAAGGCGGCGGCTGGACACGCCAAGTCACGCAACGCGAGTTGCCGACTTCTCACGACCTCGCAGGCGTCAACATGCGCCTCACCGCCGGCTCCTTCCGTGAGTTGCATTGGCACACGGCCAACGAGTGGGCGATTATGCTCGCCGGCAAGGCGCGGGTCAGCGTGATGCAGCCGGACGGCAAAATGTTCATCGACGACGTCGGGACAGGCGATCTCTGGTACTTCCCGGCTGGCTTGCCCCACTCTATCCAGGGCCTGGAAGGCGACGGTTGCGAATTCCTTCTCGTCTTCGACGAAGGAAATTTTTCGGAAGACGATACTTTCCTGCTCACTGAGTTTGTGGCCCATACCTCACCAGAGATCGTTCAGAAGAACATGGGCTGGAACCGCCAGGATTTCGACCAGTTGCCGGCGACACAGCTCTATATCTTTGAAGCCCCGCTTCCCGATTCGCTCGAGGCAGATCACCGCTTTCTCGGCGAACATCGCGGGACAGATAACAAGTACACCTTCAAGATGGGCAGTATGCGTCCTGATCAGAAGACCGCCGCAGGAGAGACGCGCATCGTCGATTCCAGCAACTTCCCCGTTGCCACCAATATTGCAGCCGCTATGGTGACGCTGAAGCCCGGCGGACTGCGTGAAATGCACTGGCATCCGAACGTCAGCGAGTGGCAGTACTGGATCAAAGGCAAAGGCCGCATGACCGTCGTGACCACAGAAGCCAAGGCACGCACGATGGATTTCAATGCGAATGATGTCGGCTTCGTACCCAGCATGGCCGGGCACAGCATTGAGAACACCGGGACAGAGGATCTCGTTTTCCTGGAGATGTTCAAGGCCCCACGCTATCAGGACATCTCGCTGAACGAGTGGATTGCCCGCATGCCGGACAAGATGGCAGAGGCGCACCTGAAGCTGTCAGCGGCCACGATCCGTCAGGCGCCACAAGGCGACTATGACGTTCTGCCGAGGTAAGGCTGTGTGTAGCGTGGGTTCAGATTT
>JAOAPJ010000429.1 GCA_025462805.1 Acidobacteriaceae bacterium | reverse complement strand
CTGTGTTCGCACGGATGCTGCACCGGACCAACGAGATCAAGACGGTGATCCTGCCATGACGGCAATCCAAGGCACAGTCACGGATACCAATGTGCTGGTGGAGCAGGGTTGGGCAGCACTGCCTGCTAGCTACCGCACTCCAGGGCAGGCGCCCACTGTCGAACAAGCGCAGCAGTACTGCAGGATACTGGCGGAGACGCACTACGAAAACTTCCATGTGGCGTCGCGCCTGCTGCCGGAGCGGCTGCGGCCGCATTTTCACAGCATCTACGCGTACTGCCGTATCTCGGACGACCTAGGCGACGAGGTGAGCGACCCGGCACAGGCGCTGGCGTTGCTGGATCTCTGGCAGCAGGAACTGGATGCCTGTTATCGCGGTGAGGCGCGTCATCCGGTGTTTGTGGCGCTGCGAGAGACGATCCGGATCTGTGACATACCGAAGGAGCCATTCGCCGATCTGCTGATTGCGTTTCGCCGGGACCAGGTGGTGACCCGCTATGCGAGCATGACGGAGATCCTGGACTATTGCCGCTACTCGGCCAATCCGGTGGGGCGGCTGGTGCTGTATGCGTGCGGCTATCGTGACGCGGAGCGGTTTGCCTTGTCCGATGAAACCTGCACGGCGCTGCAGTTGGCGAACTTCTGGCAGGACGTGCGCGAGGATTGGGATCGCGGGCGCGTGTACCTGCCGCAGGATGCAATGGCTGCCGCCGGAGTGGACGAGTCGACGATTGCGGACAGGCATGCTACGAGGGCGTTTCGCGCGCTGATGCAGCAGCAGGTGGAGTATGCGCGGGAGATGTTTGGGCGTGGCGGGCGACTGATTGGCATGGTGGACCGCGAACTTGCAGTGGACCTGGACTTGTTTACCCGCGGCGGCCTGGAGATTCTGCGCGCGATCGAGAGGCGGCAGTACGACGTGCTCTCTGCCCGACCGACGATCTCAAAGCAGCGGAAGGCGCTGCTGCTGCTGCGCGCGCTGGCGGGACGCTTCCTGCCGGGCGCCCGGCCTGCGGGAAACCTTGCTTGAGCCAGCCGCAGGAGATCGAAGCGGCGTACGCGACCTGCCGTGCGATTGCCAAGCGTGAGGCGAAGAACTTCTACTACTCATTCGTCGCGTTGCCGCCGCACAAGCGCGATGCCATGTGCGCCATTTATGCATTCATGCGCCGCGCCGATGATATCTCCGACGACGAGACGCGAGATCACGCAGCCCGGCGCGATGAGCTGGCGCGGTGGACGGCGGCATGGCGCGATGGCGGCTCGGCTGATATCGCCTCAACGGATCCGGTATTTGTTGCGGTGCGAGATGCGCAGCAGCGGTTTGCGATTCCGGATGAGCTGCTGGAGCAGTTGATTCAGGGCACCGCCATGGACCTGCAGCCGGAGGCGGAGAATCGCCGCGGTGGGGATGGCCTGGATCGGTTCGCCAACTTCAACGATCTGTATCGCTACTGCTATTACGTGGCTTCGGTGGTGGGGCTGGTCTGCATTCGCATCTTCGGCTATCAAAGTCCGGCCGCGGAGAAGCTTGCCGAGGAGACCGGGATCGCATTTCAACTGACAAACATTCTGCGCGATGTGCGTGAGGATGCGGAGCGCGGGCGCGTTTATATTCCTGCCGATGAGCTCGCGGCATCGGGCACCAGTCCGGCGGCCCTGGCCGCGGTGCGCAGTGGAAGCGAGCTGAGCGAGGCACAGCGTCTGGTGCTGGCCGGCGTGGCGCGACGGGCGCGGGCGTACTATCAGTCGGCGGATCGGCTGCTGCCCTTGATCGATGCGGACAGCCGGCCGGCCCTGCGGGTGCTGGTGAAGATCTACTCCGGTCTGCTGTCGAGGATCGAGGAGCAGCGGTTTGACGTCTTCACGACGCGGGTGCAGGTGCCGACGTGGCAGAAGCTGGCAATTCTGGTTGGCGGTATGGTGCGCATGTTCGCGCTGCGCCTGCGGGGTGCCGCGCGGTGAGTGAAGGGCCGGAAGGCAAGCGCGTCGCTGTGGTGGGCGCGGGCGTCGCCGGCCTGGCTGCAGCCTGCGCGCTGGCCCAGGAGGGCTATGCGGTGGAGTTATTCGAGCGGCGTCCTTATGTGGGTGGGCGCGCGTCGTCGTATCTGCACCCTGGCGTGGATGAGGTGATCGATAACTGCCAGCATATTGTGCTGGGCTGCTGCACAAATATTCTGGACATGCTGCGCCGCGCCGGTGCGAGCGATGCAATCCGCTGGTCGGACAGCATCACATTCCTGGAGCCGGGCGGGCGACGGACGAAGCTTGCCCCTTCGCCGCTACCGGCGCCGCTGCACAGCACGCTGTCGTTTCTTACTTCGCGGGCGCTTGGCACACGGGACAAGCTGGCGATCGCGCGCGCGATCCTGAAGTTCCTGCGGGGCAGCAGACCAAGCGAGGACGAGCAGAACTTCGCAGACTGGCTGCGTCGCACGGGCCAGACCGAGCGAGCGGTCGAGCACTTCTGGAAGCCGGTGCTGTTCAGCGCGCTGAACGAGGATCCGGAGCGCATCTCCGTGCGCTATGCGGCGATGGTCTTTCGTGAGTCCTTTCTTTATTCGGCGGAGGCAGGACATATGGGCGTGCCTCGCGTGCCACTGAGTGAGATGTATGGGC
>JAOAPJ010000405.1 GCA_025462805.1 Acidobacteriaceae bacterium | reverse complement strand
ATGTTATGCATCTTGCCCCACCCGGTTGTCGCGAACTGCCAGCCCCAGTAGAGACGGACGGCGAGTAGCAGGGCGGGCTGGAGATAGGCGAATTTTCGAAACACTCTGCGATATTGTTCCAGCAATCGTTCCATGGTTCCCCTCATCGCACGCCGGTCTGGGTGCGTCGTTTCATGTGTAAGAAGGAGACACGGCGGCCATGGTTACACCTGCGGATCTTTTCTTGGAAAAGTAATTCGATTGCAGCTATCCCGGACGGCGCGCGTCTATACGAGTGCGGATCATCGCAGCCAGAGTGCCATTCGCCGCGAGGTTCTTCCATGTCCCACCATGCAGAGGGGCTCCGCTGCAGACTGACCAGAACGATTGCGGTGCTGGGTATCCTGCTGTTCGCAGATGGGTTGTCTGACGGACGCGCCACCCGACTCGAGAGCACAGTTATCGATTCCGGACACGCACGGCTAGGCCTGATATTCGACGGCCCGCCACCGGTGCTTCCTGCAGCCGCATATCGCCGATATGTTCAACAGGCGGCCGACGCCGTCAGTCTGTACTACGGGCATTTCCCGGTTCCATTCGCGCGGGTCGTGCTGCAATTCTCGGCAAATCGGGACGGTATTTTGCAGGGCACCACCTGGGGCGATGTAGACGGCGTACCCGCCATCACTCGGCTCCGTGTGGGCCAGCGTACCTCCGCCGAACAGCTTGAGCGGGATTGGATCGCCACACATGAACTCGTCCATACGGCATTGCCTTCGCTGCCTGATGATCAGCACTGGCTGGAGGAGGGAATTGCAAGCTATGTGGAGCCGGTGGCCCGCGTGCAAGCCGGCCTGTTGACCACAAAGCAGATGTGGCGAGGCATGGTGACAGGGATGCCGAATGGTGAACCGGAATCGGGGGATAAGGGTCTGAACCGCACCCACACCTGGGGGCGAACCTACTGGGGCGGCGCGATGTTCTGCCTGGTGGCCGATGTCGAAATCCGCCGACACACAGGCAACGCCCGGGGCTTGCAGGACGCTCTCCGCGCGATCGTCAATGCCGGCGGCACGATAGATAAGGAGTGGCCGATCGGCCGCATCCTCGACATAGGGGATCGCGCCACTGGAACAACGGTACTGCATGATACCTACCAGCGCTGGAGTGAGAACCCGGTCAATGTTGATCTGGCCGAGCTGTGGAGGGAACTCGGTGTCGAACCCAATGACGGCGAAATTGCATTCAATGACCAGGCTAGCCTGGCCTCCGCCCGGAAGGCCATTACGGCAGTGCCCAAACAGTAACTCTTAGGTAGAGTTTTGTAAACTTCCTCAGTTCGGGAGGATCGATGGCTCCGAATGATGAGACTTTGCGACAAATTTCGGGCCGCGTCGTGACACATCTTCTGCGAAATGCCTGTAACCTTTGGGCGGCGTTGGATTCCAACGTGTGGAGCAATTGAATCACCCGCTCCTCGCTTCTTGGGAAGGCTGTTTCTGGAGTGTCCGAAACCCTTCCTATGCAACCCAAACACATGCCGCGCGGAAGGCGCGCAGCTCAACCATGAAAGGTGCCTCTGATGAAAACCAACACTGCACATACCCTGGCTCTTGCGGCCGCCTTCGCAGGTCTTTTGGGCGGGACGGCTACCCGCCTGAACGGTCAGTCTACGCAGCAGACCAGCAATGCTACGGTGACCGCTTCGTCCAACGCTGGCGTTCTGGTTCTGGCGCAGGACAACCCGCCAGCCCCGTCCAAGCACTCCTGCAAGGGCAAGAATGACTGTAAAGGTCAGGGCGGCGGCAAGCACCCGGGCAAGAATAGCTGCAAGGGCAAGGGCGATTGCGCTACCGACGGTTCCAAGCCGCAGTTCGCGTAGTCATCACGGGTGTCGAAGGCTTCTGGACCCGTCCGGAAGCCTTCGCCCCTCTTCCGCAGTGAGGATCTTCCATGCCGGCCAATCGATTCAACGCCTTCACCAGCTTTGGTGTGGGCATCGGACTTCGCGTCCCTCACTATGACCACATCCTCTCGGAAAAGCCGGTGGTCGACTGGTTTGAAATCATCTCTGAAAATTACATGGTGGACGGCGGCCGCCCCCTTCAGATGCTCGATCGCATTCTGGAGCAATACCGCGTGGTTCAGCACGGCGTCTCCATGTACTTCGGCTCCGCGCAACCGCTCAACCGGGAGCACCTGAAGCGGCTCAAGACGCTAACCCGACGAACCAAGACGCCGTGGCTCAGCGATCACCTCTGCTGGGGCAGCGTGGACGGGCGCTACACGCACGACTTATTGCCGCTGCCGTACACCTTCGAGGCCGTGCGCACCACGGCCGCACGCATCCGCGAAGTGCAGGACTATCTCGAGATTCCAATCGCAGTCGAGAACGTCAGCAGCTACGCCGAGTTCCACGAGTCGGAGATGACCGAGTGGGAGTTCCTGAACGAGGTGGTCCATGCTGCCGACTGCGGCATTTTGCTCGACGTCAACAATATCTACGTGTCTTCGCAGAACCACGGCTTCGATCCCTTCGAGTACGTTAACAGTGTGCCTGCCGATCGCGTCGCGCAGATCCACATAGCTGGGCACTCGAAGTTCGAGAGGTACACCCTCGATACACACGACCATCCGGTACTCGATCCAGTCTGGCGCATGTACGCGCGAGCCATCGAGCGCATCGGTCCGACGGCAACCTTGCTGGAGTGGGATGACAACATCCCTTCATTTGACGAAGTGCACGCCGAAGCCTTGAAGGCCAATCGGTACGTCGCGCTTCCCATTCCGGAGGCACAGCTCGAGGGGGTGGGAGCATGAACCTCCTCGAGCTGCAGCGCCGCATGGCCGAGGATGTCCGCCGTCCCCTTACTGCGGAGTTTCAGATGCAGACGCTGACCGAGAACGGAAAGTCGACGGCCGACATTGCCTCGACCTACATCAAGCCGAATCCTTTGCTGAGTTCCTTCGATCGCCTCGAGATCTATAATCGGCAATACTGGTTTCGGGTCATCGGTGCGGTCTCAGAGGACTATCCTGCGCTGAACGCCTTAATGGGCAATCGTAGGTTCGACGCGCTCGTCCTGACCTATCTCAAGGAGAATCCTTCTACCTCCTTCACGCTGCGTGATCTCGGAGCCAGGCTGCCCCACTGGCTCGCTGAGCATCTCCCCCTTGCCGG
>JAOAPJ010000079.1 GCA_025462805.1 Acidobacteriaceae bacterium | reverse complement strand
TGCTCACCCTGCAGTCCGACTGCGCACACAGTCAGAAGGCTGCGGCCCTGCTCGCGGATTGGAGCCACACACAGCAAGTCCTGGTCAAGCTGACACCCCGGCCGCAGGCGTAAACGCAATTCACCGCGCGAGCGCCGCCGCCGGGCGCAGCTCCTGAATGGCTGCCGTCAGCTCGTCCGTCAGCCGCGACTTCATCCCGTCACTCAGTGGCTGGTTCGCCTCCGTCAGGTAGAACACGTCCACCGCAAGCTCACCTTCTGTATCGATCAGCGCGACGCGAATGTCGCACCCGCGGGTCGCGATCACCGATGCGATGGCCCGCAACAACCCAGGGCCATCCTGTGCCACCACCTGCATCACCGTGCTCGCACTCGATGCCGTATCGTCAAACGAGATGCGGGTCTCCACGTTCATCTTCACCGGTACCCGCGCCAGATGCCGCCGCGCCCGCATCAGCTTGTCGACAGACGTCCGTTTCGTCACCGCGTCCATTACTTTTTGCGTGAAGCGGCCAAACTCCGACGGATTCAGCTCGAGCGTGCCAAATGAATCCGCGAACAGAAAACTGTCCACCACCACGCCCGCCTCATTCGCGAACGCCTCTGCCTTCACGATGTTCATCCCGAGTGCCGACAGCGTGCCCGCCATGTCGGCGAACAGCATGGGCCGGTCCTTCGCGATCAGCACCAGCTCGAACAGGTGACGCGTCTTGCGTAGTGAGAGCTGTGCCGGCTGCTGCTCCAGGCGCGTCGACATCTCCAGGTGCGCGCGTATCTGCTCCGGCAGGCGTGTCTGCACATATCTCTGCGGCAGCCCTTCCAGGAAACGCCGCATCTCCTCTGCGCGGTCCGGCACCATCGCCGTAATCCGTCGCAGCACCGCAGGATCGCCCGATGCGTGATACCGCTCCTCATCGACGTTGCGATCCATCCAGTTAGACGTGGCAATGAACAACTGCCACAGATTCTCCGCCTTCCAGGGCGTCAGCGCCTCCGGGTTCACCGCCCGTACATCGGCATAGGTCATCAGGCACAGCATGCGCAGCCGCATCGGCGTGGCCAGCTTCTCCGCCAGCGCACGCAATGTATCGGGATCGAAGATATCCCGTCGCAGAGCCGCGGACATGATCAGATGATCGCGCACCAATGCGAGGACGATCTCGCGCTCTTCGCTGTCGAGCTCCAGGCGATCGACCACCGCCTGTGCCAGCTCCACGCTCTGGGTCGTGTGGTCGCCGGCACGGCTCGCCTTCCCTGTATCGTGCAGCAGCAGCGCCAACAGCAGGAGTTCCAGCCGGTCAATTTCGAGCAAGAGCCCGGCAAACCGGCGCTCCCAGTCCTGTGCAGCGTCGCGCAATGAGTGCACGTTCTCGATCGTCAGGAAGGTGTGCTCGTCCACCGTGTAGCGATGGTAGGAGTCGCGGATCACCAACGCATCGATCCCGTGAAACTCCGGCACCAGCATCTCGAGCACGCCCAGCGTATGCATGGTGCGCAGCGTCCGCGCAGCATAGCGGCCCAGCAGAATTCGCTGCAGCCCTGCGCGCAGGAACGGCCCCTCCGGCAGTTGCAGGTTCAGCATGGGCAGCGCGTCGCTCATGGCAGACTCCGCACGCGGGCTCAACCGCAAGCCCTGTTCGGCCATTACCCCGAAGATGCGCAGCATCGACTCCGGGTCGATGCTCGTCTCTTCGTCCTCAAGATCCACTCGCCCATCCACTAGAAAAAACGGCGTTCCCTCGATCGCAAGACGACGTCGCCGCCGCGGAAAGAAGGAGCGCGCCGCAATCGGCTGCTCCAGCAGCGGCGCCACGCTCCGCGAGATGGTCCGTGCGTGACGGTAGTAGGTGCGCATCCAGTACGCAGGATCGGCTGTACCACCCGTCTCCAGGCCGATGCTCTGCGCGCTGGCCTCGTCCTGCGCATGCCAGCTCAGGACATTGTCATCGCGCTGGCGGCGCAGATGCAGAAAGCAGCGCGTCGCCATCATGAACTCGACTGCCGCAAACACTTCTGGGTCGGGCACACGTTCGCTGCTGCCGGGCCATGCCTTGGTCCGGCCGATATGTGACAACGCACGGCACCATTCGGCCGCGTGATGGTCGCGCAGCCCGCCAGGCGACTCCTTCACGTTCGGCTCAAGATGAAAGATGGTCCCGCCGAAGCGCGCGTAGCGATCGTGCAGACCCTTCTGCAGCAGCCGCTGCACCGTCTCCGCCTCGCGGACCATCACGCCCGGCAGAACCTTCTCCTTCAGCAGCGCGTACGATACCGTGTCTCCCGTCACCAGCCGCCGATCCAGCAGCGACAGCGTGAATTCATAGTTCTCCGCCGTGAATCGATCGCACTCCCGCACGCTGCGCGTTACCGCGCTGGCGCGCAGCCCGGTATCCCACAACGCCTGGCTCATGCTGCGGATCAGCTCGCGTGAGCTCGCCTCTACCCGCGTGTCTGCGCAGAGGAACAGCAGGTCAATGTCGGAGTAGGGAAAGAGTTCGCGCCGCCCATAGCCGCCGGTCGCCACCAATGCGATCGGGCGCGCCGTTCCGCCCAGTGACGACCACAGCGAGGTCACCAGAGCATCGACCATCGCGGTGCGCCGCCGCAGGCACGCCGCGCCGTCCCGGGTCCGGGAGAACAACGGGCCCAGCGTTGCGAACTCTGCGCGATACTGATCCATCGCGGCGGTCAGTGTCGCCAGGGGCTGCGTCATCGCATGACCTCCTCGGCACAAGAGCCCAGGGTCTTACAGCGCTGTGTCGCCGCGTTCGTCATTGCGGATGCGGATTGCCTCATCGATGCGAGAGACAAAGATCTTCCCATCGCCGATGTGGCCGGTGCGTGCCGTATCGGCGATGGCGTTGATGATCTTCTCGGCCGCGTCGTCGTGCACTACCAGTTCGATCTTTACCTTCGGCAGCAGGTCGACCGTATATTCCCGGCCCCGGTAGAACTCGGTGTGGCCCTTCTGCCGCCCATGGCCTCGCGCCTCCAGGATGGTCATGCCTTCCACGCCGATCTCGATCAGCGCCTCTTTCACAGCGTCCAGCCGCGATGGCTGGATGATCGCCTCGATCTTCTGCATGCATCTCCTCGCACTGGCCTCTGCCTCAGGCCCAGTCGTATCCCTCTTCGCCGTGCTGTGTCACGTCCATGCCTTCCTGCTCGTCTTCTGGTGACATGCGCAGCCCGATGACCAGGTCCACCACCTTCAGCAGCACAAAGGTGCCGACCACTGATAGCACAATCGCGATCAGGATGCCTACGCTCTGGTTCAGCATCTGCCGCCAGTGCCCTTCGATCACGCCCACCGGCAGGCTGTTCCCGGCCCCATCCTTGAACACTGGATTGATCGCGCTGCTGGCAAAGATCCCCGTCAGCAGCGCGCCCAGCGTGCCGCCAATGCCGTGCACGCCGAAGGCGTCCAGCGAGTCGTCATAGCCGAAGCGCTGCTTCACCACCGCCACCATCGTGTAGCAGACCAGCCCCGCCAGCAGCCCGATCACCAGCGACGACATCGGCTGCACGAACCCCGCCGCCGGCGTAATCGCCACCAGGCCGGCCACTGCGCCGGAGATGCCGCCCAGCGCACTCGGCTTGCCCTGCCGCACCCACTCCGCCAGCATCCAGCCGATCGCCGCAGATGCCGCGCCCAGATGCGTGTTGACAAAGGCGCTGGTCGCCAGCGAACCGCCCGAAAGAGCCGAACCCGCGTTGAAGCCGAACCAGCCCACCCACAGCAGACACGCGCCGATAAAGCTCAGCACCACCGAGTGCGGCGCCATCTTCTCCGCCGGGTAGCCCAGCCGCTTGCCCAGGTACAGCGCACACACCAGCGCCGAGACGCCCGAGGTGACGTGCACCACCGTGCCCCCAGCGAAGTCCAGGCATGGAAATTTGCCGCCAGAGACGTTCAGCAGGCCGCCCTGTCCCCACACCATGTGCGCCATTGGGTCATACACGAAGAATGACCACAGCACCGTAAACAGCACCATCGCGCTGAACTTCATGCGCTCCGCAAAGGCGCCCGTGATCAGCGCCGGCGTAATGATGGCGAACATCATCTGGTAGATCATGTACGTCTGCGCCGGAAAGGTGGACGCATACGCCGGATCCGGCGCCACACCCACGCCCTTGAGGAAGAGGTGGTGCAGTCCGCCGATGAAGCTCGTCCCCGCGTCAAAGGCCAGGCTGTAGCTCACCAGGGCCCAGGTCACGCTGATGATCGCCATCATGGCGAAGCTCTGCATCATCGTGCCCAGCACGTTCTTCTTGCGCACCAGTCCGCTATAGAACAGCGCCAGGCCAGGCCCCGTCATCAGCAGCACCAGTGCGGAACTCACCAGCATCCACGTGTTATCGGCGGAGAGCCTTGCGTCCGCCACTGCCTGTTTCAGCGCCGCGATATCTGCCGCACTCGCCGCGCCGCCTGCCTGCGCATGTGCCAACACCGGCAGCAAGGCCATAGCCCCTGCCAAACTGCAACACTTCACCAAAGAACGCATCCGGCTCCCTTCGAGCAGAGGTTGAGACTGGGGACCGCCGTCTGCACGGGGAGGTGCGGCGAAAGGTGCTGATCGACCAGGACAACACGAACGAAGCCCCAGGGACAGAACACCGGATGCGACAGGGGATCGCGGTGCGAAACAAAAACTGTGGGGTCGCTGTCGAGTCTGTCACATTTCCGCCTCATCGCAAAGCGTCGAGTGCTGCCTCCCGCAGCCGCCCCGCGGTGACCACCGCTGTACAGACCACGGCGGCGTATGGTGCACGCCCACTGGCGAAGAACAGGGCCTGCGGCCACTGTGCTGTCCGGGTGCTTGCGCTCTCCGCAGAGGAACCCCTCACTTTTCGTGCTTCATATCCACCACCATCACCTCGATCGGCGCGTCACCCGCATTCACATCGGCGTGCATGCTGTTGGGCGCGTTCGCGGGCAGCCAGTAAGCCTTGCCCGTCTCCCACACATGCTGCTCGGAGGTGCCGTCCTGCTGCACGATCTTCATCGTGCCCCCGCGCAGCGCAATGATCACGCGCGGATGATCGTGGTGGTGCATATTCAGCGGCGCGTTCGGCATCACGACCGACCTCCACACCTTCACGTCGTCATTCTCAAACTGCGGTGTCCGTCCCGTCTGGCTGGGGGCCTGCTGCGAATGCATCACGCCCAGCGAGAAGGCAGTCCCCAGCGTCACGGCTGCGCAGCGCAACATCATCTTCATCTCAGTACCTCCGCGCGGATCATATAGGAGCCTCTCGCCCCTTCCAGCACCCATTCCGCCCGCCTGCTTGACTTTCTTCCACCCTTTTCCGATCATTTTGATAATGCAGCGCATCTCTCCACGCCGGCGAATGCCTATGGCCATGCGAACCCTGGGCGGTCCGCTGTCCACGTCAGGAGCCTGAAGCGCTCTCCTCCCGTGCACACAGCCGCCCAGGGTAAAGCGGCGGTCTCGTCTGTCTGTTCCGACATTCCCGTGCCAGGAGGATTCCATGCCCTTTGATCTCGATGCCCATCTGACCGCCGCCGTGCGCGCCGGTCTCCACGCCGATCCCGCTACCGGCGCACTGCTCACCCCCATCTACCAGTCCACCACCTACCGCCAGGATGCCGTCGGCGTTCACAAAGGCCACACCTATTCGCGTGCCTCCAACCCCACCGTCTCCGCCCTCGAAGAGGCGCTCGGCACGCTGGAGGACACACCGCCCGCCGTCGCCTTCGCTACCGGAATGGCCGCCATCTCGGCCATCTTCCTCGCGCTGCTCAAGTCCGGCGATCACGTCGTGCTCTCCGACGTCGTCTACGGCGGCACCGTCCGGCTCTTTCATCAGGTGCTCAGCAACTTCGGACTCACCGCCAGCTTCGTCGACACCTCCAACCCTGCGGCGGTAAAAGCGGCGATCCAGCCCGCCACCCGCATGGTCTTCATCGAGACTCCAGCCAACCCCACGCTGAAGCTCACCGATGTGGCCGCCATCGCTGAGATCACCCGCGCCGCTGGCCTGCTGCTGGTGGTCGACAACACCTTCATGACACCGCTTCTGCTGCGCCCCCTCGATCTCGGCGCTGACATCTCACTGCTTTCCACCACCAAGTACATCGAGGGTCACAACGCCACCGTCGGCGGCTCTGTCGCCACGCGCGATCAGGCCATCCTCGACCGGCTCCGCCTGGTGCGCAAGACACTCGGCTCCATTCAGTCCCCGCACGAGGCATGGCTTACCGCGCGCGGCATCAAGACCCTGCCGCTGCGTCTGCAGCAGCACTCGCGCGGCGCGCAGGTCGTCGCCGAGTGGCTGGAGCAGCACCCCGATGTCGCCCGTGTCCACTACCCCGGACTGCGCAGCTTCCCGCAATACCAGCTCGCCGAGCGTCAGCATGCGCTGCAGGGTGGCATGCTGGCTTTCGAATTGAAACAGGGTGCCGAGGCCGGCATCGCCCTCATGAACTCAGTGCGTCTCTGCGTCCTCGCAGAGAACCTGGGCGCGGCCGAGACGCTGATCACCCATCCCGTCAGCATGACCCATGGCGATGTGCCCCGGGAGCAGCGCGAGCGGGTCGGCATTACGGATGGACTGGTGAGGTTGTCGGTAGGACTTGAGAACCCGCGAGACATCATTGCGGATCTGGCTCAGGCGCTCGAGGTCGCCCGCAATGCAGAGCCGGTGGCCAGCTACTCTTCCACTACCAGGTGAGCGCCCAGCCCACGGGTCAGGCTCTCCACAGGCGCTTCGGCCGCTCGAAGGAACCCGAGCTCGACTCGGTTGCGGCCCCCCGCCTTCGCGCGATACAGCGCCGAGTCGGCAGCGTCCACCAGCCCGCCCCGGGTAAAGCCAAGCCCCGGGACGATGGAGCACACGCCCACGCTGATCGTCAGCCGGTCGATCGGGGAGCCGAAGTTCTCGATACCCAGCTGATGCACGCGTGACCGCATCGCCTCGGCCGTCTGCAGCGCGCCCGCCGCATCCACATTGGGCAGCACCGCCACGAACTCCTCGCCGCCATACCGGGCCAGGAGTTCGCCGCCGCGGCGCAGGTCCCGCCGCAGCATCTGCGCCACCGCGGTCAGGCACTCATCCCCCCGCAGATGGCCGTAGCGGTCGTTCAGCGCCTTGAAATGGTCGATATCCATCATGATCAGTGAGATCGGCCAGCCGGAGCGCATGGCACGGTTCCACTCCACCTCCAGCACCTGCTCGAAGCGCCGCCGGTTGGCCACCCCGGTCAGCGAATCGATCAGGCTTTGCTCATGCAACTGGCTGTTCAGCAGCCGCAAAGAGCGCTCCGTGTCGTTCAGGCTCTCCTGCACCTGGCGCAGCCGCGTCTGCAGGATCGCTGCCCGGAAGGTGTAGATCAGCAGCGCTCCCATCACCGCGGCAAAGCCCAGCAGCGCGCGGTGCTGCGCCGTGTGCGCGCCCAGCAGCAGCACACACATGGTGAAGAACACCGGGCTCGCGTTGTAGACCATCATCGCGCCCCAGCTGCGGCCCGCCGGCGGCGACACAGGCTTCGTCGCCTTCCCCCGCGAGCGAGCCATCACCATCACCGTCAGGAACGGGAGCATCCATCCAACTTCCATCGCCCGGCCGTTGGTCGGCGTCACAAACGCGTCCAGATAGTTCAGCGGCGTGGAGACCAGGATCATCAGCCAGGTGAAGGTGCACGCTGTGCGATGGAAATAACTGTCTTCCCCGGCCGGCATGGCCAGCAGCCTCACCGTCGTGGTGATAGCCAGTGCCAGATTCTCCCCCAGGTACAGCGTGGTCAGCTCGGAGGTGGGCAGCGCCCGCTGTTT
>JAOAPJ010000076.1 GCA_025462805.1 Acidobacteriaceae bacterium | reverse complement strand
GTCCTGAACGGCTTCTCCGCGACCGGCACGGATACGGGGCATAGCGCCGACGGCATTGATGCCAAGTGGGCGCTGGGGCATCCGCAGAAGGTAGTGGACTTCGGCTGGCGCGGCATTCATCAGATGACAGTTCAGGCAAAGGCGGTGGTGGCTGCGTACTACGGCTTCCCGGCGCGGCACAACTACTTCGCGGCATGCTCAGACGGCGGCCGCGAAGCGCTGATGGAGGCGCAGCGGTTTCCGGCGGACTACGACGGGATCGTTGCGGGGGCGCCAGCCTATGCATGGACTGAACTGCTGACGGGCGGCGCGATCGGCATGAAGGCACTGCTGGCAGATCCAGAGAGCTATCTGCCGGCGAGCAAGGTGCCGCTACTGCAGCGATCTGTTCTCGCCGCATGCGATCGGACAGATGGCCTGCGAGACGGGCTGGTCAGTGATCCGCGCGCATGCCAGTTCCAAGCGGCTTCGCTCAAGTGCGTCGGCGGAAACGCGCCGCGATGCCTGACTGGGCCGCAGGTCAAGACGCTTGAGACGTTATACGCAAACCACACGGTGGCCGGCGAAGTGCTGCCCGGCTTGCTGCCGACCGGCGCAGAGGGAGATCCGAACGGCTGGCCGAACTGGGTGACGGGCACGGCTCCGGGCAAGTCTGCGGGCGCGGGCTTTGCGGGGGGGTTCTTCGGCAATATGGTCTACAGCGACCCGCACTGGGAAATCCGCAGCTTCGATCCGGAGACGGGGCTGAAGGACGCGCGGGCGAAGACCAGCGCGGCGCTCGATGCGACGAGCACCGACCTGAAGGCGTTTCACGATCGTGGGGGCAAGCTGATCCTTTATCACGGCTGGTCCGACGCGGCGATCAGCCCGCTCTATACCATCCGCTACTACGAAGGCGTGCAGGAGAAGCTGGGCCAGGACGAGGCCGCGAGTTTCATCCGGCTCTACCTATTGCCAGGCGTGAAACATTGTATGGGAGGGCCGGGCCCGGACAGCATCGGCCAGTTTGGACTGCTGGGGCCGAAGTCGACCGCCCAGGACAATGCCTTTCGCGCGCTCGAGGACTGGGTGGAAGAGGGCAAGGCGCCGGATGTGATCATCGCGGCGAAGTATGCCAAGTCCTTCGACCCGACCCGCACGCTGATGACGCGCCCTGCGTGTCCGTACCCAGAGCAGGCGCACTACACGGGCAAGGGCAGCATCCGGCAGGCGGCTTCCTTCGTCTGCAAGTGAACTGCGAGTCCCTCGGGTTGTCCTCAGGGGTTTCGCTCAGGATGACAATTGCAGCGCGTCAGAGCTCAGGCATGCGCAGCGCGTCCAGATCGGCTTCGAGGCCGAGGTGAAGCAGCGTCTCGGCGACGCGGTCCGCGTTGTGGCGCAGCGTGTCGCCTTCCGCGGCGAAGTTGCCGGTGACGACGCGCACGCCCAGCGCTTCGATGCGTTCGATATCGGGCAGGATGGGCACGGCGCCCTCGCGGGCGTAGTTGCGCAGCAGGTTCTGGCTGACCGGAGCGGTGTTGACCAACGCGTAGTCGAACATGGCCTGGCCGGTATGCTCGTAGATCTTCTCGATGTGCTGCGACGCGCTGAGCCCGAGGCTCTCATTGGACTGGGTCATCAGGTTGCAGATGAAGACGCGGAGTCCATGCGCCTCGGCCAGCGCCTCGGGGACGCCTTTCACCAGAAGGTTGGTAATGAGGCTGGTGTAGAGCGAGCCGGGGCCGAGCGTGATGAGATCGGCGCGGGTGATGGAGTCGAGTGTCTCGGGCAGCGGCTCGGCGCCGGCGGGCTCCATGGAGAGTTCGCAGATGCGGTGTTTGCTGGCCGTGATGTTGGTCTCGCCGCGTACGACGGAGCCGTCGTCCATGCGAGCGGAGAGCGTGACGTTGCTGGTGGTGGCGGGATAGATGTGGCCGCGCGTCGCCAACACCTGAGAGGAGAGCTTGATGGCCTGCGCGAAGTCGCCGGTGATCTCGGCCAGGGCGGCGACAAAAAGATTGCCGAAGCTGTGTCCTTCCAGGCTGCCCGCATTTTCGGAATCGCCATCGGCGGCAGCGATCGAGCTTGCAGAGGAGAAGCGGTGACGGAAGAGGCGGGAGAGCAGCGCCTCATCGTCGGCGAGCGCCACCATGCAGTTGCGCAGATCGCCCGGCGGCAGCATGTTGAAGTGGCGGCGCAGCCGGCCGCTTGAGCCTCCATCGTCGGTGACGGTGACGACGGCAGCGAGGTCGCTGATGAGGCTGGGCACGGTGGCTGCCGGACCTGCTTCGCCGGCCTGAGGCGAGGGCGCGTAACGCCGCAGGCCGCGCAGCAGCGTGGACAGTCCGGTGCCTCCGCCGATGGCAACGACACGCAGCGAAGAGCGACGTAACGCCAGCTCCGGATCGGCGGCCATGCTGCCCGAGGCGCTGGATGGGGTCACCGGCATGCTGGGTCGGCTTCCATGGCGTGAGTCAGGCTGGACGAGCGAGCCTACTGGACCTCGGGGTAGAGCAGTTCAGTGAAGCGTGGATCATCCGCCATGTCCTGGAAGTCCGAGTCAACGCGGGCATGGATGCGATTTTGCGGGTTGCTGCTGATGGCCTGCGCCAGGTGCTCCAGACACTGCTCGACCTGGCCGGTCATGCTCTCCAAGATGGAGAGGCCGTAGAGCGCATAATCGGCGTTGGGCTGCTGGCGGAGGATGTCCTCGAGCTGCTCCCGCGCTTCGTCATAGAGACCGGTGTTGAGCAGAGAGATGGCGTAGTCGTACTGTTCCTCGGGGCCGGAGAAGGCGCGCTCCTGCTTCTGGGCCTGCCGTTCGCAGGCCCCCATGTATACGCGCGCCCGCTCGGCCACCTCCGGGGATGCCTGCTCGCGAACCTTGCGGAAGCCATCGCGCGCCTTGTCGTACTTGCCTTCCTGCATCGCTTTCAAGGCTGATTCGTAATCCTGCATGATCCTCTGTTGCGCCGGGTCGGTCATGGTGCGCACCTTGCCCTGGATGGTCTTGGGGCTGCGCGCCTTGGGGGTTCCTGTGCTCGCCATCGCTTACTCTTCCTTGCTCGCCCCGTTTGGTGTCGACAGGGGTTCCACATCGGTTACCGTGCAGCCGTTGTACACGTTAGCCCCCCCGGTACGTCAACCGCACGACCGGGGTATGGGCTGCGCCCTCAGGCTGGCCGGCCACGTTTGTCAGACTGGTAGATCGCCGGGTTCAGGTCGGGATCGTTGTACATTTTCAACTGCTTGTACTGCTTGAAATGCCGCTGGCCGGCGCAGATTTGCTTCCACAATTGTTCCAGACAGGCGGCGAGATCGCTGCGTTGCTGGTCGATGGTAGCCAGACGGGAGCGGTTTCTCTCCCGGTGGCCAGGCGGTGCCGACGGCCGCTCCATCTCCTCCCGGGTATGAAACAGCCGTAGTGCCAGGATGGAGAGCCGGTCCATGATCATACCCGGGGTCTCGGAGTGCTGCTCGCCGCCGGAGGCGTAGCCCAGGTGCAAGAGCAGAAGTGCGTCGATCTGTTCCGTGATGTCGTTGCGCTGCTGGTTGACGCGATCGATCTGCTGCTTGATCCGGGCCAGATCAGCGTCCTGGGCGGCGGGGCGCCGGGCCTCGTCCTCGGCATGCCAGAGGGTGTAGTTGGTGGCGTGCTGCGCCTCGACCAGCCCTTCCAAGCTATCCGCGGTTTCGCGGACGTTGCGTCCGGTGTGAGAAAGGATGGCGGGCGGCGTGGCATGCCATTCAAGCGTGCGCTGGTCCTGCAACCGCACAATGGCATGCGCATCGACGAATGTCGTGACCGGGCTAGGCATGGAGAGGAGGCAGCGGGCATTGCTGGTGAGCTCGCTGGGAATCGAACCCAGGACCCACGCATTAAAAGTGCGTTGCTCTACCGACTGAGCTACGAGCTCACAAATGACTCTGCTGCTGGACTTACGGTACCACAAGGGGCATCGCGCCTGAGCGGTGGGGAAAACGGCCAAGGCACCCGGAGTGGGTGCCTTGACTGGGTTGCGGATCTGTTGCTTTACGGCAGGTAGTAGCGGAACGAGGTGAACACCATGTTGTTGTCCGCGTGCGGAGTGGATCCGATACCCGACCAGAACTGACGATCGAGGTAGGAGTACTGGATGCCCTGGCGCAGACGGCCCTTCGGTCCCTTGTAGAAGTCATACCAGTAGCCCAAGGTACCTTCCTGAATGTCGCGAGTATCCGTGGTGCAGTTGGTCGTAGGGCTGCTGGGCACGAAGCCATTGCCGCCTGCAGCCGGGATCGATTCCGTGCCGCAGCCGGTCACGTTGTTGGTGTAGATGCCGTACCCGGTTTGCTTTGCGCCGGCGACAAAGATGCGGCGCATCGTGCCGTCGATGCCGTAGTTGCCGTAGATATCGAGGCGGGGCGTGGCATGGATCTCGACCGTACCGAGGCCAGAGTAGCCATGAATAAGGGCTAGCTGACCGTTCGGGCGGATGGTGGTGTCTGCCAGGCCAGAGTTGTTGTACCGGTTTCCACCGTCACCCCAGGCGCCCTTGACGCCCAAATCGACGCGCTTGTGGAGGGTAGGCACACGCAGCGAGCCGCCAACTTCTCCGCCGACGGTGGAGTCATTAAAGGCGCCTACTGCGGAGCCGGTCGTTGTTGTGGTGCCGGTGCTCGACGTCACGGTGGTGACGTTGGGATAGACACGGTTCCGGAAGAAGCGAGCCACGCCCCAGACTTCATAGTGGCCCCAGCCGGGCTCGGCAACGATCTTTGCGATCATGTCCGGTGCCAGGTTGTAGGAGTAGTTGGCGTTGAAGGCGTTGTAGAGACCGCCGCTTGTGCCCGCCTGACCGATGATGAAGTTATTCGGCAGTCCGTGGCCGGCAATGTTCAGGGTCTCAGGGTTCTCCGCGGAGGCGCCGATCCAGAACT
>JAOAPJ010000388.1 GCA_025462805.1 Acidobacteriaceae bacterium | reverse complement strand
GGCCGGTAGTCTCCCTCGAAGTTGTCGGCTGGCCGGTCCGGTTGGCCGTTGTCCTTCACGCTGGGCTCCGTTGCAACGAACACACCCAGGTGCGGATGCGACGAGGCAATCGAGTCATCATAGCGCAGCGACGATGCCCGGGATGGAGTGCCGACCTGATGTCCCGCGTGGGTCCGGAAGGGGTCCGGAAGGAGTCCGGGGGTACGGAACCGATGCCGTACCCGCGGGTAAGAACGATCTATTCGGAGGAGGTCTGGAGCGGGGCGGTGAGCTCACGGGTGAGCTCATCGACGATGCGCACGCTGGCGCTGGCGCCGATGCGGCTGGCACCGGCCTCCAGCATGGTTCGGGCATCGGCGAGTGTGCGGATGCCGCCCGATGCCTTGACACCGCAGGAGTCGCCGGCGATGCCGCGCAGCAGTGCGACATCCGATGCGGTGGCGCCGCCACTCGCGAAACCGGTGCTGGTTTTCAGATAATCGGCACCGGCGTTGATGACCATCTCGGCGGCGCGCAGCTTTTCCGGCATGGAGAGCAGGGAGGTTTCAAGGATGACCTTCACGATGGCGCCGGCGGAGCGGCCCACTTCGACGACACAACGGATGTCTGCCTCTGCCTGTTCGTACATGCCGCTCTTGAGCATGCCGATGTTGAGGACCATGTCGAGCTCGCGCGCGCCCATCTTCACCATCTCGCGTGCTTCATCGCGTTTGCTGGTGGAGAGGCTGGCGCCGAGCGGGAAGCCGATGACGACGCCGACCGGGATGCGGGTGCCGGAGAGTGCGGAGGTGGCCAGGGGTACCCAGGCAGGGTTGACCATGGCGCAGGCGAAGTGATGCTCGGCCGCCTCATGGCAGAGCGCGAGGATCTGGTCGCGCGTGGTGTCCGGCTTGAGCAGCGTGTGATCGAGCACAGCGGCCAGGCTGGCCGGGGTGGCGAGTGTATTCCGGGCGAAGGTTGCGGCATCGAAGTTTCCGCGCTGGAAGGCGACCAATTCGCTGAGGCCCTCTCCCTTCGCACCCAACTTGTGCTCCATCTTCGCTCCTGCAAACGATCGTTCGATCGTCCTCATCTTCTCACCTCACAGCTTTCCCTGGTTTCAAGTTCGGGCTTCCCTTACTAAGACGCAGTGAGGGGCGAGGTGTTTCCACAGGCGGCGGTGCGGGTCAGTCGGATGCCTCGGGTGGGAAGACGCAGATGTCAGGCAGATTGCGGAAGCGCTCGGCATAGTCCATGCCGTAGCCGATGACGAAGTGGTTGGGAATGGTGAAGCCGACGTACTCGGCCTGCACGCTGGCCATGCGGCGCTCCGGCTTATCCAGAAGTGCGGCGAGACGCAGCGACTTGGGATGGTGCTGCATGAGCGTGCGCTTGAGGAAGGAGAGCGTGAGGCCGGTATCGAGGATGTCTTCCACCAGAATGATGTTGCGGCCCTCGATCGGATGGTCGAGGTCCTTGATCATTTTGACGGCACCGCTGGAGCGGGTGCCCTTTCCGTAGCTGGAGACGGCGACGAAGTCGAAGGTGCATTCGATGGTGATGGCGCGCGCCAGGTCGGAGAGGAAGATGGCGGCGCCTTTGAGGACGCCGGCGAGCAGGACGGATTCACCTGCGTAGTCGCGGTCGATCTCGGCACCGAGCTCGGCGACGCGTCGCCTGATGGTGTCGCGGTCGATCAGCACAGGCGGATGCATCGGGAGCGGAGGGTGTCGGAGGGGCGTCGCCATACTCTATCTTCCACCAGGAGTTGGGACGCTGACTATACTCGTAGTAGATCAGCGCACATGTATCCATATATTCATCTTGGCCCCGTGACCATCGGCACCTTTGGTCTGATGCTGTGGCTGGCGGCGGTCTGCGCCGGCGTGGTGCTCTACCAGAACTTCGTGCGCTTTCAGGTGCAGGCGGATGCGGTGAGCGTGGTTGCGTTTGTGACGGTGGTCGGCATTGTGGGCGCGAAGCTGTGGCATGTGCTGGAAGACCGGGCGACGCTCTACCACTATCCGGCGGCGACGCTGTTCGATCGCGCGGGGTTCGCATGGTATGGCGGGCTGCTGGCCGGGATCCTGACGCTGATGTGGCAGGGGCGGAAGGCGGGCGTGGGCGCGCTGGGCATGCTGGACCTGTCCGCTCCAGCGGCGGCGGTGGGCTATGGTGTGGGCCGTATCGGCTGCCTGACTTCGGGCGACGGCGACTACGGGATCCCGACGAAGCTGCCGTGGGGGATGAGCTTTCCGCATGGGCTGGTGCCGACCATGGATCGCGTGCACCCGACGCCTATTTATGATTTTCTGGCGGCGATGATCAGCGCCGCAATTCTGTGGAAGCGCGGACGGCGGCAGCCGGGAGAGATCACGGGCGAATACCTGGTGCTGGCGGGAATGGCCCGGTTCCTGGTGGAGTTCATTCGCATCAACCCGCGGATCTATTTCGGTATGAGCAACGCACAACTGGCGAGCATTGGATCGATCGTGGTGGGCGTGGTGCTGATTGTTTGGGCACGCCGCCATGCGACGGCGCGGGCCGATGATGCAGTTATCGCGAGCTAGTGTCGATCGTTTCGCGGCGCGCCTGAGCAAAACTGCGGGTCCTTTGCTTTGCTCAGGATGACGGCGTGGCAACAGCTAGAGCTGCTTGAGATAGAGTTTGGCGGCGGCCAGCTCGGGGAAGAGGCGTTCGTCGGCCTGAAAGGCGCGTGAGTGCACGCAGCGGCGGCCGGAGCGGACGGTGACGGGATGCTTGAGGTGCAGCATCTCGTGGTAGACGAGGTACTCGACTGCGCAGCGCGGGGTGTTGCGTCGATCGAAGACGCGGCTGATCACGATGGTGTTGTGCGCGGGGTCGTAGTGGCCGAGGCTGCGGCGCGCCATCTGCGTGCTCCAGGTTAGCAGCGGGCGGCCCATCAAGCCGTGGAAGAAGCGCTGGTTGAGGCTCTCAAAGACCTCTTCGAGGTGGTAGTACTGGCCCTTGGCTCCGAGGATGGTCTTGCGTCCGCGCGTCTGCCGGATCAGCTCGGTCTGGCGCATCACCGACTCGC
>JAOAPJ010000347.1 GCA_025462805.1 Acidobacteriaceae bacterium | reverse complement strand
TCGATCGGTTGCATCAGCTCAACTCCATGCCTCCCGAGCAGCGGCAGCGCACGCTCGGTCGCGTCGAGAACATGGAGCACCTGAGCCCCGATCGCCGTCAGGCGGTCCGCAACTCGGCCCAGGAGCTCAGCGCGATGGACCCGGGACGCAAGCAGCAGGTGCGGGGCGCCTTCCGTGCACTGCGGGATATGCCTCCCACGGAGCGTCAGCAGATGCTCAGCTCACCCGAGTTCCGCTCGCAGTACAACGACCACGAGCGCCAGGTCCTCGGCAACCTGCTCTCGGTCGAGCCTTACCAGCCGCGCTAACCTCTCACCTTTGGGAGCAAACCCTCCGGCGATATCGACCAGTATTGCCGCCTAGCTCTTCAGCAGGTTCTTCGCCAGAAAAATCACATTCGCCGGCCTCTCCGCCAGGCGCCGCATGAAATACGGGTACCACTCGGTGCCGAACGGCACATACACGCGCACGCAGTACCCCTCCGCCACCAATGCGCGCTGCAGATCGCGCCGCACGCCATAGAGCATCTGGAACTCAAACGCCGCCGGCAAGATACCCTGCGCCTTCACATAGGCGCGCGTCGCGTCGATCATCTTCTCGTCATGGGTTGCAATCCCGTGGTACACCCCGCTCGAGATCAAAATCTGCGTCAGCCGGACAAAGTTCTCGTCCACCTTTTCCTTCTCGGGGAATGCTTTGTCCGGCGTCTCCTGGTACGCGCCCTTACAGAGACGAATACGTATTCCGTCCTTGAGCAGCCGCCCGATGTCTGCCTGACTGCGGTACAGGTATGCCTGGATGACCACGCCGATGTGCCCTGCATTGCCTGGCTCGGCATGGATGCGGCGCACCAGGTCGATGGTCGCCTCGGTGTACTCGCTTCCTTCCATGTCGATGCGCACAAAATTCCCCGTAGCACGCGCATGCTCTGTCAGCTTGCGAACAATCCGCTCCGCGATCGCCGGGTCCAGTTCCATCCCCATCTGGCTGAGCTTCACACTGACGTTCCCGTTCAGCCCCCGCTGCTGAATCGCATCCAGGAGTTCTTGATAGATCGCAGCAGATCGCAGCGCCTCCTGCTCGGAGTGGACGTTCTCTCCCAGGCTGTCGAGCGTCACCGAGATGCCCTGCTGATTCAGCGCGGCGGCCGCCTCCAGCACCTCGTCGGGACGGGTTCCTGCAACAAAGCGCGAGGAGAGACGTCTGCCCACGTGTGAGCCTTCAGAAAACCGGCGGAGAGGACGGTTGCGGGAGAGGGAGATGAAGGTGCTGCGCAGAAGTGCCATATCGGAGTGGTAACCCGTGATCCTCGCACACGCTACGGCTCCACTGCAAAGCGCCGCAGAAAAAACTGAATGCGCTTACATACGCTCGCTTCAGGACCTGCTTGATATCCTCAGAAATTTTTGTTTGTGGCAGTCCCAAATTGGGCGCATCCTATAGATGTTGCGCAGGCCCGAAGGGCAGGTCGGTCGCGCGCTGCACAAGCGCACATCGTAGTCGCACCGCAGTCGAACAGGAGCGAGCATACGCATCGCCTCCAGCGAGGGTCCCCATGGTCAATCATTGCGCAAACCCGCAATGCTGCAAGCCGCTCCACTATCTGCGCGAAGGACGCGTCTATGTCTTCGATGTAAGCCACCAGATCGTCGCGGGCGATCGCACCGCGCGTCGCATGGAGCACTTCTGGCTCTGTGGCGCCTGCAGTGAGATGTTCTTCCTGGAACAGGTCGAGGATCGAAGCGTGCGGATTACTCCCCGCACCCAGCGCACCTCTCCCGTCGTTTCGGTCGCGTATCGGCCGCCCATGGCATCCTGACGGACAAGCCACCGCCTCCGTTACGCATGAATGGGTGGTCCAGGAACAGTCCCGGTCGCGGACGCCAAGGTTCCTACTTGGGATGCCCTGCCGTTACCGGCTGAGCCATCACCGCCGGTTGGCGGTTGTACCAGCCGGTGGCGGCGCTCCAGCGGATAAACACCAGTTCAGCCAGCATTTGCACGCCGTCCCGCAGGTAACTGATACGGCTACGTTCGTCGTGTCCCCAGGTGACCGGAACCTCGGTGACCCGCAGTCCGCGGCGCAAAGCGATAAACAGGATCTCCGGGTCGAAGCCCCAGCGCTCGATTCTCTGCAGCCCGAACACCATGGAAGCCGCCTTGCTGCGGAATGCCTTGAAGCCGCACTGCGTGTCGGCAAACGGCAGACGCATGATGGTCCGGGTCAGCGCATTGAAGCATCGTCCGAAAAATCGGCGGTAGAGCGGCTGCTTGTGCACGATGCGCTTGCCGGTCAGCCAGCGCGATCCGATGGCCACGTCCGCGCCCCCGGCAATGGCGGCGAATAACCGCTCCGCCTCCTCAATCGGTGAGGACATGTCGGCATCGGTGAACATCACCACGTCGCCCGACGCGCGCAGCATGCCGTGCCGCACACTGTATCCCTTCCCACGATTCCGCTCATTTCGGATCAGCTTCACCTCGGGGTGGCTGCGCTCCCAGTGCTCGACGATAGCCGCCGTGTCGTCCGTCGAGCCGTCGTCCACCACCAGCAGTTCTGCATCCCAGCCCCGCTCTCGGATACACTCCGTCACGGAGCGAAGTGCTCCCTCAATGCGGGCCGCCTCGTTGTAGGCGGGGATGATGATGCTGTAATGATGGTGTTGCAACGGACGGACTCCTCCGGATAACGACATAATATGCCTGATGGCAAGCCTTTGCTGAACCAGAGCTTAAGAGACGCCGGCAACGCCGACTTGGACCACTCTCGCCCCTTTCCACCTTGGCCGGGACCTGAATTGTTTTTTCTGGTTCAGAAGAGGCGAAGCCGCATCTATCATGAGGCATTGAGCTTGCAGCATTGCGTGACCTGTACTGGAGCCGCCGGACGATGACAAAAGCCGACCTGGTTGAGGAAGTGACGCGCCTTGGAGATCTGACCCGCCGCGACGGCGAGGTAGTGGTCGACACGGTCTTCGATGCCGTGATCCAGGCGCTGCAGTCCGGCGACAAAATTGAGATCCGGGGCTTCGGCAGTTTCCGTATCCGGCAGCGCAAACCCCGCACCGGGCGTAATCCTAAGACCGGCGACAAGGTCGAGGTCCCGGCCAAGCGCGTGCCCTACTTCAAGCCCAGCAAAGAGCTGCGCGACTTGGTGAACCCAAAGGCCGCCGCGGGAAGCCCGCACACCCCCGAAGGCTAGCGCAGCGTCAGCTCGGTCCGATGACCCCCATCATGCGGCCGCAGAAGCCTCGCTCCGCCCGATAGGAGTAGAAGGTCGCTGACTCGCACTGGGTACAGCGCCATGCAGTTGTGATCGACTCCGCCCGCAGCCCCGCGTCCAGCAGTTGCCGGCGGTTCGCCTCGATCAGGTCCAGATGCAGGTTCGGACCCATTTTGCTGTGGCCCGGCGCACGCGCCGTCAGGAACAGCAGCGGATACTTCTCCTTCACCGGATCCGAGTCGTAGACCTCGCAGAAGAGCTCCGGCGCATAG
>JAOAPJ010000340.1 GCA_025462805.1 Acidobacteriaceae bacterium | reverse complement strand
TCTACAGGAAGCGTCCGACCCTGCGCGTCCGCTACTGGCTGATTGGCTGGTGCCTGATCCTGGTGCACTTTTCCGGGTTGATGTTGCGGCCGGTGTCGCCACTCGGCCACTCCATGCAGGACTTCCTTGTCCTCGGCTCACTGCTGCTGGGCGGCATCTTCTTCATTCTCTCGACATCGCTTGTGCGCAGCCTGGATGGCCGATGGCTGGCAGTGCTGGCTGCGCTGGCAATCCCGTGGCTGGCCGCGATCGCAACCGCGTGCTTCCTTCCGGAGGGCAACCGGCTACTGCCGATCAGCACGATTGCCGGTGAAGCATCCACCCTGCTGGTGGCGTGGCGTCTGGCGCGTACCCGTCGCGCACTCTTCGTGGTCCTCGGTGTGTCCATTGCCGGATGTACCGGGTGGCTGGTGTATGGGATGCGGCTCCATCATGACGACATCCTGATCAGCGTCATGCTGACCCAGGTCTTCGGCCTGCTCGCACTGCTCTATAGCTTCGACGTCTCGCGGTACACGGCCGGGGTGCGGACTGTGGTGCTCAGCCTGTACGCATGGGCGGCAGTGTGGATTGCCGCCACGGCCGCGGAGCGCTTCCTTCCAGCGCTCCAGGTTCCGGGCTCGGTGTGGAACCTGCCCAAGTACCTGGCCGCCGTCGGCATGATCCTGACCCTGCTCGAGGAGGAGATTCGCAACGCGGAGGCGGCAGGGGCGCACTACCGCATGCTCTTTCAATCGAATCCGCACCCCATGTGGATGTACGACACCGAGACGCTCGCGTTTCTGCAGGTCAACGATGCCGCGGCCCACCAGTACGGCTACACGCGCGAGGAGTTCCTGCGCCTGACCATCGCGGACATCCGGCCGGGCGAAGAGTTCTCCCGGCTGACCGCCGAACTGCAGCACACGTGCGAAAGCACCCTGAACGGTCCCTGGCGCCACCAGTGCAAGGATGGCAGCTTCATGCTGGTCGATATTGCCTCGCATCAGCTCGAGTACCACGGCCGCAAGGTGACCTTCTCCCTGATGCAGGATGTTACGGAGCGCGATCGCCTGCACGAGCAACTGGTGCACCAGGCGAACCACGACATTCTGACCGGACTCCCGAATCGCGCGCTGCTGGAGGACCGGATGACGCAGACCATAGCCTACGCCAGCCGCTATGCGCGGAAGGCAGCCCTGCTCTGCATCGATCTGGACCGCTTCAAGCAGATCAACGACACCTACGGCCACGCCATCGGCGATGTTTGCCTGCAGGAGATCGGGCGGCGTCTCAGCGCACGTGTGCGCGCGGTCGATACGGTGGCCCGAACCGGTGGCGAGGAGTTCACCGTCCTGCTGCACCAGATCGCGGAGTTCGAAGACGCGGAACGCGTCGCTGCGGACATCCTGCGCGGGCTCAACGAGCCGTATCGTCACAACGGAATCGAGATCGATCTCACCGCCAGTGTGGGGATTGCCGTCTACCCGGATCACGGGTACGACCCGGCGCAGCTGTGGCGGGATGCAGACACGGCCATGTATCGCGCCAAGAAGTCTGGCGGCAACCAGTACGTGCATGTTTCGCAGGAGATCTCGGCGGCCACGCTCGAAGCTTCGGAGCTTGAGAAGCATCTGCGCCGCGCGCTGAAGGATGGCGGCCTGGAGCTGCACTATCAGCCGCAATTCACCCGCGACGGGCAGCTCTGCGGGCTGGAGGCACTGGTTCGCCTGCGCCATCCGGTGAGGGGCCTGATCTACCCGGACCGCTTTATCCCGCTCGCCGAGGAAAGCGGCCTGATCGTCGCACTGGGAAACTGGGTGCTGGACGAGTGTTGCCGGCAGAGCCGCGAGTGGCAGGACATGGGCTTCCATCCGGTTCGTATCGCCTTCAACGTCTCGCCAGTACAGCTCACCCGCTTCGACTTCTCAAGCTACGTGATCGACCGGCTCCGGCATCACAGGCTACCGCCTTCGGCCCTGGAGATGGAGGTCACGGAATCGACCGTCATGCGCAACATCGGCCAGGTTGCGCGGCAGATCGACATGCTGGCGCGGACCGGCATTCACTTCTCCGTGGATGACTTCGGCACCGGCTACTCGTCACTCGCGCACCTGCACCAGTTGCCGGTGCAGACGCTGAAGATCGACCGCTCGTTCGTCGAGCGCCTGAACGAGCCGAATGGGACGTATGCCATCGTGCAGGCCATCGTCTTCCTGGCACATAGTCTGGGGCTGATCGTGGTGGCGGAGGGAGTCGAGCGCGAGGACCAGCTAGACCGGCTCTGGCAGCTCGACTGCGATCGCGTGCAGGGCTATCTCTTGGCACGGCCGCAGCCCGCATCCGCTATCACCAGCATGCTGGCCGAGCGGCTGCGCACTCCTTCCACCCTCTTCGCGGGTGAGCCACAGTTTGCGCAAGTGACGGGAGCAGTGGTCTAGCAGCCGCCAATCCGGCGCTCATGGCCGGCACGGCGGCAGCCCCAAGGCCGCTACTTCAGGCTCAGCACCAGCACACGTCCATCGGAGTGAAACTCTCCACCCGTCGCCGTCTTCGCTGAGGTGAGCGGATGCGCAGGACTGACGTATGCCGCGGACTGCAGATCCCCTGCGGCGGCGAAGCTCTGCTCGATGAAGTCGCGCTCCTGGTCGATATCCGGATCGATCTTGTGGGTCACGCCGTTGTCTCTCTGGTCGCGTTCGAATCCGATGTCGTGCGTGGATGAACCGACCCAAAGCGGACGCCCATTCACCACCTGGTCGGTGCGCCAGACGCGCAGGTGATGCCGCTCAGCAGCGACCGTGATGGGGTCGGCGCGCGCATAGGAGAGATCCTGCGGCCGGCCGAAGAGGTAAAGCGTGCTCATCGGCACCTCGAGGTAGGCCTTATGCTGCAGGGTCGCCACCAAGCCGTGAACCACCGCGTCCTCTTTGGTGGTGTCCACCTTGACCCAGCCGGCGTTCTGGAAGGCCTGCTCCACCTGCCCCTGTGTCCCAATGAGCGCGAAGTTCACCATATCGCCGGGACTGCCTTGCTGGTCTTCCACCTGGCGGGGAATAGAGGCGAAGAGCGCGGGCGAGAGGGTGGTTGCGCTCGCCGACTCTGCCGCAGTCTGAGCCTTCGCCTGCTCGGGCTGCCGTGCCAGCTTCATCGCCACCGAGAAGCTGCCGCTTGCGGCCAGGTCGGAGCTGGCATTGATGCGCAGATAGAGTTCGCCGGTCGTCGTCACTGGAACCGTCTTGGTGGCGCCAATCTCGAACGGTACGGCCGCGGCATCGCTGCCGATGCGGGCGACTAAGGAGCCGGCTGGAGAGCTGTTGTCCGGGAACTGGCGAAGCAGGTCCTTCCAGCCCCGTGCGGTGCCGTCCGGCGTCACCTTACGCCCATCGTTCAGCGTGACGTCGCCTTTAGCCGTGAAGGTGATGGAGTCGCCCGGGGCGACCAGCAGGTGTGTGTCCACCCAATCATCTCCCGTGACGGTGATGCTGTAGCTGCTCTTGCGCGCCTTCAGCCGCGCAGCCGTCGGCTGTTGCAGCGGAAT
>JAOAPJ010000337.1 GCA_025462805.1 Acidobacteriaceae bacterium | reverse complement strand
GCAGCCGATTTGATGTGGCTACAGCCGAGTCGGCGGTAGATGCGGACAAGCGGCGGATGATCCGGCGGATGGCGCGCCTGTACCTGAGCAGCCTGCGCGAGCAGCCGAAGCATGTGCGCTTCGACATTGTGACGGTGTACTTCAATGATGTAGCGACGGCGGAGCTGCGGATGATCCCCGGAGCCTTTGGCTGGCATGAGCCGGCGCATCGCTGGAATTAGCGCACCACTTCCGTCTCTGCAGTTCCCCTTCCCTGCCTTTTTCTTCCGCTGAAGACTAGTGGCTATCGTGACTCTTGCACTGGCCACTTGCATGGCGGGCATGATCCCGGCGCAGTGTGCAGCATCGATCGAGCCGATGCAGGCGTTGCGCACCGAGTGACGACAATCGCGAATGCGCCACGACGTTCGCGTGCCTGCCGTTGACTGCGAATGAGGAGAGGCTGGCCACAGCATTGTGTCGCGGTGACCGATCTTGAGTCCTCCTGCGAGGTCCACCAAAAGGTGGATGCGATGCGCTCAGGCGTCGCCTTGTTGCCAGCTTTTCTTGACGAGCGATCCGTTCAAGCAATCGAATGCCTAAGCTCCGGCAACTTGCCAATGCAACCGTTCGACATGTAGCGTGCTGGATGGGTTGGAAGCGGCGTTGTTGCGCTGCTCCAATCGGGACCCTTGTTATGAAATTCTTTGGCTTAGCTGACGCCGCTTCTTCCACTGCAGCTGTACGACTCACCTCCCTGGCAACACGAGCTTTGATCCTGACTGGGTGCCTGCTGCTCCCAGTGGCTCGTATGGCTATGGCACAGAGCACCACCGCAGACATTACGGGCACAGTGACGGACAACACTGGTGCGATCCTGCCCAATGCCAAGGTCACCCTGACGAACCTAGGGACCAAGGAAGTCCGGACCGCCACGACGACGAGTGCGGGCGACTACACCTTCACACAACTGGGGCCGGGGAGCTATTCGATCCAGGTTTCACAGGCGGGGTTCAAGAGCTTTGTCATTCCCTCCATCAGTGTCTCTGCTTCCGACCGTGCGCGTGAAGACGCGAAGCTGGAGGTCGGCGATGCGGCGCAGACGGTGGAGGTGACGGGACAGGCGGCCGCCCTGCAGACAGACAGCTCCGTGCTGACGACTGTTGTCACCCAGAAGGCGACAGAGGATCTGCCGCTGAACGGGCGCAACTACGTGAACCTGGCGCAGCTTGCGCCGGGTGCAAACGAGGGACCACCGAACGGGCTCTCGAGCGGTGGACGGCCCGATGACCGGCGGCAGACGTCTGGTATTTCGATCAACGGACAGTCGGACACGATCAATGACTGGATGATCGATGGCCTGGACAATAACGAGCGGATCATCGGCACCACTGGGATTCGTCCGTCGATTGAGGCGATTCGCGAGGTCAACATCCAGAGCAACACGTACACGGCCGAGGTAGGACGCACGGCAGGTGGCGTGATCAACGTCATCACCAAGTCGGGTTCGAACAACTTCCACGGATCCGCGTACGAGTTCTTCCGCAACGATGTACTCAACGCGTATCCCTTCCAGTTCGGGGCGCACAATCCGAAGCCGAAGCTGCGCCAGAACCAGTTCGGCGGCTCGATTGGCGGTCCGATCATCCACAATAAGACGTTCTTCTTCGCCGACTACGAAGGGCTGCGGCAGATCCAAGGCAGCAATCCAACGGTAAGCCAGGTGCCGACACTGGATCAGTACAACGCGATCCAGAGCGGCAACGTGGCTGCGCTGGTGAATGGCGGGCCGGTGGATCCGGTGGGGCTGGCGTATGCCAAGCTGTACCCGGCACCCAATGCGCCTGCGACGACTTCCGTTTCGGGTGCGTATGTCAGCTCGCCGGTGGTGGTGCGCAACAGCGACACCGTGGACGCGCGCGTGGATGAGCGCTTCAACGACAAGAACCTGCTGTACGGGCGGTACTCGTGGAATCGGACGCCGGTACAGTTTCCGGGTCTGTTGCCGACGGTGAATGAGGCGGGGCTGAGCATTGCACCGGGCGGCGCGAACTACAACTTCTATGGCAATGCGAAGGACGACTCGCAGAACGCGCAGATCAACTACATCCATACCTTCAGCCCGAACCTGCTGTTGCAGCTCGGCTTCGGCTACACGCGGATCAACAATCAATCGTTCCCGCTGAACTATGGCGAGGCGGTGAACAAGGCGCTCGGGCAACCGAACGTGAACCTGGACATCAACACCTCCGGGCTGACACCGGTCGGCATCCAGGGCCTTGCGGATCTGGGTGCCGGCAGCTACGTCCCCATCCTCGATGTCGACAACACCTTCCAGTATCAGGGGACGGTGGTGATCAACCGGGGCGCGCACAACATCAAGGTGGGTGCAGCGCTGATCCGTCGTCAGGCGCTGAACTACCAGAACAACCAGGGCATCGGGAATTGGCAGTTCAACCAACTGACGGGTGGGGCCCAGACGGGCGCGAACGCAACCGGCCTGCAGGCGCTGCTCCAGGGCAACTACCTGAGCGTACAGCGTTCGAACAGCCTGGTTCCGCCGCACTATCGCACCTGGGAGCCGAGCGCGTTCGTCCAGGATGACTGGCATGCAACGTCGACCCTGACGCTGAACCTGGGTGTGCGCTATGACGTGTTCACGCCATTCACGGAGGCGCACAATGCCATCTCCAACTTCGATCCGAACACGGGGACGATCATCCTTGCGAACCAGAATGGTGTGAACCAGTATGCGGGGCTGAATCCGACGTGGACCAACCTGGCACCACGCATCGGCTTCGCCTATACGGTGACGCCGGGAACGGTGCTGCGCGGGGGCTTCGGTATCTCGTACTTCCCGATGAACTACACGTCGAATTCGTCGCTGAAGAACCAGCCGTTCGTGTCGGCGTTCTCCTGCAACAACGGGAGCTGCCCGACGCCGACGGCAGGAATTGGCGGGCCGGGCAACGGCGCGGCGCAGTTCCAGTTTGGCCTGCCGCTGCCCACTGCTGCGAGCGCGACCAACCCGACGGGATCGATCGCGGATCCGGTGGACCTGGCGTTTCGCTCGTCGTATCTGGAGCAGTTCAACCTGACGCTGGAGAAGGCCTTCGGTCCGAACGTGGTGCAGGCCACCTACGTTGGGATGCTGGGCAGGCATATCGCCCAGATCTACAACGATGAGAACCTGCCGGGGTTGATCTCGAACTCTGCTCTGCATGCGTATGCAGCCAGCAAAGGTCTGACCGACTCGGCCGGCTACAACACCCTGCGTCCGTACTACAACAAGCTGCCGAACATCACGCAGATTGGCGGCTACAACAGCCGTGGCTCGTCAAACTACAACGCGCTGCAGCTCTCTGTGAATCGGCGTACCGCTGCCGGCCTCACGCTCCAGGCGAACTACACGCTGGCCCATGGACTGGACAACGTGTTGAACCTGAGCAACGAGATCAACGACGGTTACGGTACGGTTCCATCCCAGATCAGCACGGTGGATTATGGCAACAGCGATGTTGACATTCGCAATCGTGCGGCAGTGAGCGGCAACTACGAGCTTCCGTTCGGCAAGAGCCTGAGCGGCATCTCTGGCGCGCTGACCCGGGGATGGCAGGCCAACACGATTCTGGTGTGGGAGAGCGGTGAGCCGTTTACCGTGGTGAACTCCACCGGGATCGCCACCACAACGAACGCCAACCACAGCGATCGGCCGAACCAGGTGGGCAGCGGGAAGATGAGCAACCCGAGCATCTTCCAGTTCTTCAACCCGGCCGCATTCGTTCCACAGGCTTCGGGCACTCTGGGTACGGAGCGCAAGAACCCGCTGTATGGGCCGCACTATCGGCACGTCGATCTGTCTCTGTTCAAGACCTTCCCGGTCTGGCGCGAGACGACGCTGCAGTTCCGTGCAGAGGCATTCAACATCACCAACAGTGCGAACTTCGCGAACCCGAATAACACGATACAGTCGAACCCGAGCACGACGAACCCGGACCAGTACGTGGTCACGGCAAATAACGTTGGCACGATCAGCAGCACATCTGCCAACTACAACCCGCGTCTGTTTCAGTTTGCGCTGAAGTATCAGTTCTAACTGACACGCGAAACCGCGGCCCGGCGATCCGTCGCCGGGCCGCTTGCTTTGCAGCGTGGATGTTGATGGCCGGACTACGGGCGAGCCCAACCCTGACCCAGTCTCAACCGACAAAAAAGGCGTCCGGCTCTCAATAGCTGAAGAGCCGGACCAGGCTTTGCTGACAGGGGGGTTCCTTTGACCTACTGGACCTCGATGCCATTGACGAGCGGTTGATCCTTGGTGCCGTTGGTGAAACTGATCACGATCTGGCCGCTGCTGTTGGCGTTTGCGGTGAACGTCTTCACGACGGCTTTGTTATTGCTGCCGGCGGCGGCCACGATATCGAAGTTCGGAAGAACTGTGTTCCCGTTGATTGCTACATTGAAGACGCGCTGCCCAGACGCGCTCCAGTAGAGTTCCGCAAAGTGCAGCTTGACGGTGTGACTGCTTCCCGCAGCGAAGCCGGGGATGGTGTAGGTGAAGACTCCCTGGCGTTCTGTCTGGTAGACGGCCTGCGGCGCAGCCCCAGTGACGCCGGAGGTGACAATCGCGTGAGTCGTCGAGTAGGTTCCGCCGCCGTTGAAGTCTTTGTCCGCGGTGAAGTTGCTGACGGCTGTCGTGCTTCCGGAGTCGATGGCGATGGAGCCGCCGCCGGAGCCGGAGTTACATGTGCCATTGCCGATGTAAGACGTGAGATAGCTCGGTTTGGCACCAGACTGCACGGAGGCGCCGGAGGTGTTCACGACATGGGTGATGGAGCCGCTGCCATTGAGGAAGACAGTGACTGCATCGTGGACGGCGATGCCGGTGACGTTGGGCACCGTGATCGCGCTGTCCTCAACGATGTTCACGCCCTGGTTGAAGAAGGAGTACACGCCGAGGCCGTACGCCACATGCGAGCAGACTGCATTGGCGACCGCATACGATGGGTAGCCGTTGGCGCTTCCGTTCATCCAGGCGCTCTGGCTAGGTACGTCGTAGGGTAGCTCGCTCTGGTAGAAGATGGTCTCGCCGGCATTGCCGTTCCAGACCACCTGATCCTGCTGGTAATGCTCGACGGCCAGCCCCAGAGCGGTGACGTTATCACCGTTGATGACCACGCCGTGCGCTGCCGTGTTGACCGTCCAGCCCACGCCGTTGCCGTGGTCTGCGCGCCATGCCCAGACGTTATCCAGGATCACGTTATCGCTATCGACCTCGAGGCTGGTGACGGCACTGCCTGCAGTCGCGCCGGCGATGCGGAAGAACACATCGTTCAAGGAGGTCGGGTTGTTCTGATGGGAGACGCGCGTACCGGAGGTGCTGCCGACCTGGAGAAGCACCGGGGAGTTGACCGGACCGGCGTCAATCGTCACGGCGGCGAGTTGCACACCATCGACATCCGCAACCGTGATGGCGGCCGTCCCGTTTTGCGGCACGAGCGTGGCATAGCCGAGGCCGAGCACGATGGTGTTCGCATTGGTGACGTTGATGGGGGCGGTCAGCTTGTAGATGCCCGGGGTGAGGATCAGGTTCTTACCCGAGGAGAGGGCGGTGTTGATATCCGCAGCGGTGTTTGAGGGCGTTGCGATAAAGAAGTTGCTGATGGGGACCGAGTAACCCTGGCCGAGGCCTCCGCCACTCCAGGTGGTGCCCGCGGAATTTGTTCTGACGGTGGGCACGAATACGTTGTAGTTGCCGCTGTTGTCGATGTAGAGGAACGGTTTCTCGCGGCTGACCGGCGTGTCAGTCAGGGTGGTGTAGGGCGGGTTGGGGAAGGACTGAGACGGCGCACCCAGATCGCCGGAGAAGACCATGTTCCATACGGAGCCGGTCCAGCTTCCCATGGAGCTGTTGCGGGTGTACCACTGCTGCTGCGAGCAGGATTCGATCTTGCCATCGACGACCGAGTCGCTGATAAAGCCGCCGCTGGCGTAGCCGCAAGAGGCATTCGTCAGCTCCAGATCACCGGAGGCGATGT
>JAOAPJ010000053.1 GCA_025462805.1 Acidobacteriaceae bacterium | reverse complement strand
GCCCGCGCAGCATGGCCAGGGTCAGAGTCCGACTGTGCTGGAGATCCTCAAAGAAGCGGTCGCACCCGGCTTGTGAGACAGGCCTATACTGCCGGTGGCCGTGAACCGAAAATGAAACTCCGGTCAGGAGCGCTCGATTCATGCTTTCTAACAACTTTTGGAACGGATTCATACTCGGTGCTCTACTGGTTCTCGGCATAGCGATAGTGACAAGTCTCTTAGCCCGTACCCGTGCAAAAAAAAGGACAAACTAAGAGATCACGTGCTCGGGTCCGCCGTCTGGTCTTCACGCGGCAAGAAAACTGTGACCAGATGAACCTGGCTAAACCGGCGGGGTGCCTTGCACGACGGGGACTCCGGGCGGTGGGGTGAAGCGGAAGCTATCGGGTGCCATCGGCGGGTTTGCCTGCTCGTCATGGAAGGCGAAGCTGGTGCGTGAGCCATCGAGCTCTTCGAGAGTCATGGTCTCAATCGCGCCCGCCGGCGTGACCGTCAGCTCGAGCGAGCGGACGCGCTGCTCCATGCCTCGCGGTACGCCGCGGAGGCGGAAGTCGCCGTTATCCGCTGGCACCATGCTGAGTCCCCTCAGCTCCTTTGCCAGCTGCGCATGGCCGAGCAGGAAGCGGAGCGGCGAACGCAAATCGTCGAGCTTGCTGGCAGGGATCTGCTGCACCTGTGCGTCACCGGGCGTATAGAACCAGCCGTATTTGCCGTCGAGCACAAAGACCTTGCCCGGGGGCTGCGCGTAGTTCCATCGCATGTGGCCCGGCTTCTCGAGCAGCAGCACACCGGTCTCACGCCGATCCATACCCATGCCGGAGTAGGTTTCGGTGAAGTCGACCCGCAGCCGCTTGAGTGCGTTGTAGTGATGGTCGACGATGGCGGCAAGCTGCTGCGCGCTCTGTCCATGGGCCGGAGTCAGCGTGAACAGAAGCGCCAGAAATACGAAAGGCCAGCAGCGTTGCTGGCCTTTGCGGCTACGGATTTTCCTTAGGAGAGCGGAACGGTGCAGTTGGTGCCTCCCGCAGGATCGGTCTTCACCTCGCCCGACATATCCATGCAGAAACCGCGGTGCCCTGTCTTGCCTATCGTCTGCGGGACCGCTGTGATCTCGTAGGAGGTGAACAGGTCCTGATTGTTGGTGGTGTTGGCCTTGGTGCAGTTAGTGACGTTGAACGTGTAGCCGTCCTTCTGCCCAGTGGCAAGGGTAGTCTGTAACACCTGGGCTGCCTGCGGAGTGGGCGGGCCGGAGCCCGGATTTCCGCCGAGCACCGTCAGCGAGCAGGCGAAGCCATTCGCCGGATAGTTGGTCTGGTACTGCACCTCGGCAGCCTGAATGGCGCGCAGAGAGCCCAAAGCCGAGGTCTCGTGTGCCTGGATGGTCATGTTAAGCAGACTAGGGATCGCGACCAGCATCAGGATCAGGATGACGGACATAACGATCAGCAATTCCATCAGCGTGAAGCCTGCTTCGCTGGTGAGCCCCTCCTCGCAGAAGCGGAGGAGAGGGCGCCTGAGAGCGGCCTGATTGGATCGGTTTTTCATGGTGCTACAACCTCGTGATCGACGAACTGCCGTCCGCAGGGTATCAAACTCGCGGAGGGGCGGGGAAGAATGGACCGCATGCGCTCATTAGACGCAAGACGAGGCCGATTCGCTCAAACCAGGCCGGAAGGAAGTCCGGTGAAGGCGATTCAGCAGACCAGGTCACCGCGGCCCACCTTGATCCCGTCGAGACGGCCCAGCATGGTGACCGCGATCTTCTCCGGGTCGAAGAGTTCCCGCGCCATGGTCATGACCTGCTCTTCCGTGACGGCTTCGACTTGCTGCATGACTTCGTCCATGCCGAAGAAGTGGTCGAAGTACATCTCCTGGCGCGCCAGGTTCGACATGCGGGCGCCGCTGCTCTCCATGCTGAGGATGATGTTGCCGAGCAACTGATCCTTGGCGCGACGCAGCTCGTCGGCCGGCATCGGTTCTTCCTTGAGCCGGCGGAACTCCTGAGTCACCAGCTGGATCATCTGCAGCGCCTTGCCCGAGGAGGTGCCTGCGTAGACGCAGAGCATCCCCGTGTCCTTGAACGGACTCAGGTCGCTGTAGATCGAGTAGGCCAAGCCACGCTCTTCGCGCACGGTCTGGAAGAGCCGCGAGCTCATGCCGCCGCCGAGCACCGTGTTGAGCACGAGTGCGCAGTAGCGCCGGTCGCTGGAGATGGGCAGAGACGGCACGCCCAGGCAAAGCTGCACCTGTTCCAGCGCCTTCTTGTTGCGCAAGATGATGCGCGCGGTCGCCGTCGGCGGCTGGCTGGCGTCCTGCGGCATGCCCCCGGGCATCGCCTCGAACCGGCGCCTTACCTCGTCGACGAAGCGCTGATGATCCAGGTTGCCGGCTGCCGTGAAGACGACGTTGCCGCCGCGGAAGCGGTCACCGTAATAGCCAAAAAGCTTGGCCTGCTCGAGTCGCTCCACGGTTTCCTTGGTGCCCAGGATCGGCTTGCCGAGAGGATGGCCCTTCCAGAAGTTTTGCGTGAAGATCTCGTGGACCAGATAGTCGGGGTTGTCCTCGTCCATCTTGATCTCTTCCAGAATGACTCCGCGTTCGCGGCGAATGTCCTCCTCCGCGAAGATGGGATGAAGCACCAGATCGCTCAGGACGTCGAGGGCGGTGGGTACGTGCTCATCCAGTACCTTGATGTTGAAGCAGACCGTCTCTTTGCCGGTGAAGGCATCGAGGTTGCCGCCGATCGCGTCGACCTCGCGCGCAATGCGCTGCGCCGAGCGTGTCTCCGTGCCCTTGAAAACCATGTGTTCGACAAAGTGAGAGATCCCATTGAGCTCGGCGACTTCGTGTCGCGAGCCGGCGCGGATCCATACGCCCATTGCTACGGAGCGGACATGCTCCATGCGTTCTGTCAGGATGGTCAACCCGTTGGGGAAGACCGTACGTTCTACACTGCGTTCGTTCGCCATAAACTTCTTCGCCCAATCGCGGTCGCGCGGACCGCTGCCCACCCTCTGACACACCGAAGCGTAGCCAACCGGGAGCCGGTGCTATTCTGGGCTGTTGCCGGAGCCTTGTTTCTAATGCCCTTTCAGCTGCCGCCGGGGCCGCCTGCCGAGCCAGAGGAGGAGTTCTTCTCCATTTTAGACGCGGCGGCGGCGGATTGGATCCAAGCGCCTGCACCATCTGCGGTGCAACCCCTGTTCGGCCTTTCTCTTCAGCAACTTACCTCGCTCATGGATGAGCTCGCAGAGCCCCCATTCCGCGCCCGGCAACTGGCCCAGTCGCTTTATCGCGATTGGGTTGACGACCTGGAGGCGGTCACGACCCTGCCGCAAGCCTTGCGGCAGAACCTTCGGGATCGAGGGTTCACGGTTGGCTTCCCGCCTATCGCGAAGACCTTCCGCTCTGTAGATGGCACGGAGCGATATCTGATCGCAGTGAGCGGCCAAACCGTGGAGACGGTGTGGATGCCGGATGGCGACGGCGCTGAAGATGACGGTGACGATGTGTCGCCGGTGCGCAAGCGGGCGACGATCTGCGTCTCGAGTCAGATCGGTTGCGCGGTCAACTGCCAGTTCTGTCTGACGGCGAAGCTCGGCATCGAACGCAACCTGACAGCGGGTGAGATCGCGGGCCAGGTCGTCGCGGTGTTGCGGCGACAGCAGGTTGAGCTGGGACGCGATCGCATCAACCTGGTCTTCATGGGCATGGGTGAGCCCTTCCTGAACTACAACGCCTTCATGGACGCGGTGCGGCTGCTGGTCGATGAAGTGGGCATTGCCGTCTCACGCATGACGGTATCGACCTCGGGCATCGTGCCCGGCATCCTGCGCTTTGCGCAGGAGCCGGTGCGCCCGCGGCTGGCCATCTCACTCAACGCCTCGAACAACACGGTGCGTGAGTCGATCATGCCGATCACGCGGAAGTGGCCGATCGAAGCCGTGCTCGAGGCGGCGCGTAGAGTGCCGCTTGCGCCGCGGGAGAAGATCACCTTCGAGTATGTGCTGCTGGGCGGCGTGAATGATTCGCTGATCCATGCCGATGAAGTGGTGGCGCTGGCGCGGCGTGCAGGGTTTCCGGCAAAGGTCAACCTGATCGTGTGGAACCCCGGCCCCGGCATCCCCTATGCGCAGCCGCAGCCGGACGACGTAGCGCGCTTTCAGCAGCGGTTGATTGCACGCGGCGTGCCCGCGTTTGTCCGCCGTCCGCGAGGGCGCGACATCTATGCCGCGTGCGGACAGCTCAAGAAAACTACGGAGTCGGCCGCAGCAGATTGATCCCTTATCGCTGAGAGCACCTGCGGTACAGTGGGGCTGCCATGCAGCCACGCCCTCTGGTCCTCATTGTCTTTGCCCTCCTGCTGTTCGTGCTGCCCGCGCCTGCTCAACCGGCGCCCATCTCAGCATCTCCGGACAATGCCTGCGCGAAGCTGCAGCATCTTTCTCTGCGCCAGGCTCATGTGCTCTCGGCGGAGGCCGTCGAGGCAGGCGCCTTCGTTGCGCTGGCGGGAGCGCATGGCAAAGTCGAGCCATTTCCGATCTATAGTCATCTGCCCGAGTTCTGCCGCGTCGTCGTGGACGCGACCCCATCGCCGGATTCGCACATCAAAATTGAGGTATGGCTGCCGGTGTCGGGCTGGAACAAGCGTCTGCAAGGCGTGGGCAACGGCGGGTTCGCCGGTTCCATCGACTACCGGCAGATGGCGACATCGGTCCTGAACGGCTTCTCCGCGACCGGCA
>JAOAPJ010000289.1 GCA_025462805.1 Acidobacteriaceae bacterium | reverse complement strand
CTGTATGCAATATCTGCTCATGCTCTACAGCGACGAGGCCGGCTGGTCTGACATGACCGAGGCGCAGCAGCAGCAAGGGATGGCCGCGTACACGGCCTACACCGAAGCGCTCAGGAAGGCGAATGCCTTGAAAGGCTCGAACCGTCTGCAGCCCATCGCGTCTGCGACCACGGTTCGCATCAATAACGGCAAGCAGCAGGTGCTGGACGGCCCCTACGCCGACTCCAAGGAACAGTTAGGCGGCTATTACCTGATCGAAGCGCCGGATCTCGATGCGGCCATCGCATGGGCCGCCCGCTGCCCAGGCGCCGGCCACGGCGTAGTCGAGGTACGACCCGTCTGGGAGATCCCTGCCTGAGCTGCGGAGTCGAGGGATGCATGACGAGGGCGACAAGCAGGCGAGAGAGATGGCTGAGGCAGTCGCTCGCCGCAGCTACGGCAAGCTTGTCGCGTTCGTCTCGGCACGCACCCACAATGTCTCTGCTGCGGAAGACGCGCTGGCCGATGCGTTTCTCGCCGCGCTGACGGAATGGCCGCGTACCGGCTGCCCGGCTAATCCCGAGGCATGGCTCCTGACCGTGGCCCGCCGCAGGGGAATCGATGCAGCACGGCGTGAGCGTGTGGCGGAGGCGGCGGATCGAGAGCTGCAGCTCCTCTACGAAGGCTTGGAGGCCGCAGCCGCAGCGCAACCCGAGATCCCGGACCGCCGGCTCGGCCTGATCTTCGGATGCACCCATCCGGCGATTGATCCAGGCGTTCGCTCGGCGCTGATCCTCCAAGTCGTCATGGGCCTGGACGCGAAGACCATTGCCTCCGCCTTTCTCACATCACCCGCTGCCATGGGCAAGCGGTTGGTTCGAGCCAAGGACAAGATCCGCCAGGCAGGCATTCCGTTCAGCGTCCCGGGACGCGAGGAGTTGGCCTCCCGGCTGGAGAGCGTGCTTGAAGCTATCTACGCCGCCTTTACCGAGGGCTGGACGGATCCGACCGGAATGGAGGTTGTGCGGCGCGATCTGACATCGGAAGCCATCTTTCTGGCGCGGCTGCTTGCCGAACTATTGCCGCAAGAGCCCGAGGCGCTGGGACTGCTCGCTCTGATGCTGCATGCCGACGCCCGCCGCCGTGCGCGCCGCGATCCGCAGGGCGAGTACATCCCACTCGCGCAGCAGGACAGGTCGCTTTGGGATGAGGAACGGATCGCCGAGGCAGAAGCGCTGCTGCATCGGGCTGGAGCTATGGGCAGAATCGGTCGCTATCAACTGGAAGCGGCGGTTCAGTCGGCACATATAACGCGCTACCGAACGGGCAAGACGAACTGGGCAGAGATCGTGGCACTCTACGACGCGCTCCTGATGCTCTCCGGCTCGCCCGTGGTCGCGATCAACCGGGCACTTGCCATTGCAGAGCGGGATGGCGCCCGGGCCGGGCTTGCCGCGCTACCCCAACAGGCAGCAGACGGCGAGCAAGGTGACCCGCGGCTCAGCAGCTACCAGCCCTACTGGGCTACGCGGGCCGATCTGCTGGGGAGGACCGGCGCGTTCGAAGAGGCCCATCGCTGCTACCAGATTGCGATCGGTCTGGAGCGCGATCCGGCAGTGCGTCGCTTCCTGCAAGCCAGGCAGGCGGAACGCGCGACTGCGGCTCGCGTTTAGAAAGCGTTGTCAGAGAGCGGCTGAGTCCCGCCATGACGCCGCTCATGTCCCCTCAAGAGCCGCTCGCGGTGCACACATTTGCCAAAGCGGGTTGTGGGCGTCAGACTATGTGTTTGAGCCGATCATGTTTTTCGAACAAAGGCTTTTGTAGAGAGGATGGACCAGCAAGAGATGACGAGTTCTAAGGACAGCGGCCAGGCAGCCGCTGCCGCGCAGACGATAGCACCCGCGACGGGCAAGTTGGGAATCATGATTCCGGGCATGGGGGCAGTGGCGACCACGCTGATCGCCGGTGTTGAAGCAGTGCGACGCGGCTTTGCGAAGCCGATCGGCTCCATCACCCAGATGGGAACCATCCGACTCGGCAAGCGAACCGACAACACAGCTCCTATGATCAAGGACTTCCTCCCCTTGGCGAAGCTCGAGGACATCGTCTTTACCGGCTGGGACATCTTCGACGAGAACATGTACCAGGCGGCGAAGACCGCAGCGGTTCTGGAGCGCGATCATCTCGAGCAGATCAAGCCGTTCCTCGAGAACATCCAGCCCATGCCGGCGGTCTTTAACCAGCACTATGTGAAGCGGCTGAACGGCAAGCACGTCAAGCAGGGGCGGTCGAAGTGTGACCTCGCGCAGCAGGTACGGAACGACATCCAGCAGTTCAAGACCAAGACAGACCGCCAGGTAATGATCTGGTGCGGCTCGACGGAGATCTTCCTTGAGCCGGCGGCCTGCCACCAGTCGATCGAGGCATTTGAGAAGGGACTGCTCGAGGATGATCCGGCCATCGCGCCCTCACAGCTCTATGCCTACGCCGCGCTGAGCGAGGGCATTCCGTTCGCTAACGGCGCGCCGAATCTGACGGTTGACGTGCCCGCGCTGCAGGAATTGTCGAAGAAGACGGGCGCGCCGATCTGCGGAAAGGACTTCAAGACCGGCCAGACCCTGATCAAGACCGTCCTGTCGCCGGCATTCAAGGCCCGCATGCTGGGAGTGAGCGGATGGTATTCGACCAACATCCTGGGCAATCGTGACGGCGAGGTGCTGGACGATCCGGAGTCGTTCAAGACCAAGGAAGAGTCGAAGCTCGGCGTGCTGGACTACATCCTGCAGCCGGACCTCTACCCCGATCTCTACGGCGACATCTACCACAAGGTACGGATTAACTATTACCCGCCGCGCGGTGATAACAAAGAGGGTTGGGACAACATCGACATCTTCGGATGGCTGGGCTACCCGATGCAGATCAAGGTGGACTTCCTCTGCCGGGATTCCATCCTCGCGGCGCCGTTGGCGCTCGATCTGGTCATGTTCCTGGACCTGGCATCCCGCACTCCGGAACTGAAGCACCGCGGTATTCAGGAGTGGCTGAGCTTCTTTTTCAAGTCTCCGATGACGGCGGCAGGGCTCTACCCGGAGCATGACCTGTTCATCCAGTCCATGAAGCTGAAGAACACGCTGCGCCACATCATGGGTCAGGAGCTGATCACCCACCTCGGACTCGAGTACTACGACTGATTCGAACCCGTGCGGAAGCACATGAGGGGCGGCCAACCAGGCCGCCCTCGCTGTTTTCGGTCCCGCTGCAGGCGCAGGCAACGCTCACGATTGGCGGCGTATCATGTCTAATGTAGCGGCTCCGACTGATTTGTCCGTCCGTTGGGCTGCCGGCGAGTCTCTCCGTCCAAGGTGGTGCCTCATGTGGGTGTCTGGAAGCCAGTCAACGAAAGTCCTCCTTCCTGTCTTACTCGCCGCCGCTACCCTGACCCTGCAGGCGCAGGCCCCGGC
>JAOAPJ010000273.1 GCA_025462805.1 Acidobacteriaceae bacterium | reverse complement strand
ACCAGTCCTGCTACCGCCGTTCGACACCGGGGCGGTATCCTAGGGAGCTTGCATCAGACACTTTCTGACGATGTAGGGCAAGAGGAACGCATGACGACTGCGGCCAAAGGAAGTGCCCACCGCGTAGCACGGCGACTGGATGAGGTCGGCTTCTCCGACATTGTGGTGATACGCAACAAGGTGATGGAGCTGCGCGCAGCTGGGCAGACAGTGCATGCCTTTCACGGCGGCGAGCCCTTTTATGAAACACCGGAAGCCGTGAAGCAGGCGCTGTTTACCGCCGTTGAGGAGAACAAGACACGCTACGCGCCGTCTTCCGGCATCGCGCCCCTGCGCGCGGCTTTGGTAGACAAGCTGCGCACCCGCAACGCGATCGAGGCCACCGCTGACCAGGTGTTGCTCACCGTGGGTGGCGCGCATGCACTCTACTGCGCCTTTCAGGCGGTGCTCGACCCCGGCAGCGATTGCCTGCTCTTCTCTCCCTATTGGACGCCGATTGCGGACATGATCCGCAACACTCAGGCCCGTCCTCTCTTCGTACCCACGTCGGCAGCACGCCGGACCGGCATCACGGCCACACTCCAGCAGTTCACCACACCGGAGACGCGAGCCATCTACTACAACACGCCGCAGAACCCCAGCGGCGTGGTCTTCACGCGGGCTGAGGCAGAAGAGGTCGCGGCCTTTGCCAAGCGGCACGACCTGGTAGTGATCGCCGACGAAGCCTACGAGGATCTTGTCTACCAGGGAGAGCATGTCTCCATTGCCTCGCTGCCCGGCATGGCTGAGCGCACGATCACCACCTACACCTTTTCGAAGAGCTATGCCATGACCGGCTGGCGCATCGGCTACGCGGTAGCGCAGGAGCCGTTCATGAGTGGCATGCGCAAGCTGGTGCTCTATTCCACCAACGGCGTGCCCACCATGGTGCAGTGGGCAGCGCTGGCGGCGCTGCAACTGCCGGCCGAGCAGCGCGCCCGCCGGCTGGCCGAACATCGCGAGCGTCGCGACCTTCTCGTCAAAGGGTTGAACGAGCTCGGCTTCCCCTGCGAGTTGCCGGCCGGCGCGTTCTACGCCTTCCCCGATATTTCCCGGCTGGGCCGCGACAGCCGCAAGGCTGCGGCCATCCTGCTCGACCAGGCGCACGTCGCCACTATACCCGGGGCGGTCTTCGGCAGCCAGGGGGAGGGCCACGTGCGCTTTGGTTATTCCACTGCAATGACCAACATCGAGCAGGGACTGGAAGCGCTGCGCCGCCTGTAATCGCTGACAACTGAAACGAAGTGGCCCCGACCCCCGTCTGAGAGGGAAGCAAACTTTTGTAGCCAGCGAGGCAGAGAGGGAATCTATCCCGGATATGTACACTTCACGCCTGTTGAAGGCCGCGACGCTCGTGTGTGGCTGTATTGTGCCGGGATGCGCGGCTGTGGCGTCTGTGACTGATGCTGCGCCGGCGGCCAGCTCCTCGATGGCGGCTGCCCACGCACCCGGCTTGCCCGCTTCCGCTCTGCCCGAGGCGCCCATGCCGGATCCCGGCCTGGTGCAGAGTTCCTCCTCCTCCTCCTCCTCCTCCGACACCTCGAAGCCGCATGCCGGCGATCCGATCGACCCGCAGACCGACCCACGGAAGATTGCCCCTGGCACGGCGCTGCCGGAGCCTTCCCTGGAGGGTCACCAGACCAAGCGCATCCTCGGCATCGTGCCGAACTTCCGCTCCGTCAGCGCCAACCAGAAGCTGCCGCCGCAGGGCGTGAAGGAGAAGTTCGTCTCCACTTTCGAGGATAGCTTCGACTATTCCTCCATTACCTTTTCGGCTGTGCTGGCCGGCGTTGGACAGGCGGAGAATTCGTATCCGCAGTTTCGCCAAGGCGCGGCAGGCTACGGCCGTTACTTCTGGCACACTTACGCCGATCAGACCAATGAGAACTTCTGGGTGGAAGCCATCATGCCATCCCTGCTGCACCAGGACACTCGCTACTACACTCTGGGCAGCGGTGGACTGGTGAAACGCAGCGCCTATTCGTTCAGCCGTGTGCTGATCACGCGCGGCGACGATCAGAGCCGCCAGCCAAACTACTCCGAGGTTGTCGGCGCAGGCATCGGCTCCAGCATTTCGTCCCTCTACTATCCAAGCGTGGACCGCACCTGGACAAAGATTGGCCAGCGCTGGTTGACTAACGTCATCATCGACGGCGGCGTCCTGACCTTTAAGGAATTCTGGCCGGACATCAACAACCATATCTTCCATCAGAAAGACTAAGCACGCATGCACCTCGCCGTCCCTGAGGAGATCGATCCATCGCTCTTCCACCTCTTGCCATCAGGCGTTGACGTCACACGGATCGGCAGCGATTTCCAAGGGGCGCTCGATCTGGACATGTGGGTGCTGCCCTACTATCCAAAGCAGGCAGCCGCCGCCCGCCCGCACGTCCGCAGTGTGAAAGTAGTGCAGTCGCTGCTGGCCGGAGTCGATGCGTATCTGCCTCTGATTCCTGAAGGCGCCATACTGTGCGATGCGCAGGGCGTCCATGACCTGCCGGTCGCCGAATGGATCGTCACCGCGATCCTCGCGTCGCTGAAGTACATTCCGTATTTCGTGCGCATGCAGGCGAC
>JAOAPJ010000267.1 GCA_025462805.1 Acidobacteriaceae bacterium | reverse complement strand
TATAGCGATTGTAACCAGCACGGAACTCATTGATCACAGCGGGCGTGAAGGTGTGATCGTAGCCCAGAGCATAGCCGCGGGCGTGAACGTTATTCGAGCCTGAGGCGAACCCGGCGGGCAGCGTGGGAAATTCCGAGGTGCGACTGAACTGGCTGTTGTCGTAGGTGAAGCGGGCAAAGGCCAGGTCTTTGCTGCTGGCATTCCAGTCCAGGCGAACGTCGAAGGTGTTGTAGTGCCGCACATCCTGCCGGATGGTGCGGTAGTTGTTCTGGGTGCCGCCCTGAGTGCCCGGCACATTCGGCTGCGGATAAGCATTCAGGTAGTTGACTGCAGCCGGATTCAACCGTCCCGTCGGGATGATGTTGCCGGAAAAGGGCGCGCAGGTCAGCGGATCATAGATAGCTCCGGTGACCAGATTCGCTGAGGTGACATTGGTGCAGGCGGACGGTGGGTTGGTGGTGCCCTTCTGTCCCAGCAGTTCGCTGAAATTGCCCTGGCGCATCAACGGAGTGGGCACGGTCAGCAACTGCGCATTCAGCGGCTGGCTCTCCCGATAGCCCTGGTAGTCGCCAAAGATGAACAGCCGGTCCTTGAGGATGGGTAGGCCCACCGACCCACCGAACTGGTTGCGTTTAAAGGGGAGCGCCTTTGTCGGGCCGGCGCCGAGGAACTGGTAGTTCGGGTTCGCGTCAAAGGCGCTGCTGCGTGCGAACTCAAAGGCCGACCCGTGAATGGCGTTGGTGCCGGACTTGATGGAGGACTGGACGATGGCGCCGCCGGCGCGCCCATACTCCGCCGGCGCCGTGCTGGTATTGACGCGGAACTCCTGCGTGGCGTCGATGTTGGGGAAGAAGTCAAGAGTGTTGACCAGAGCCTCGTTGTTGTCGATCCCGTCCAGCAGGAAGTTGTTGGCTTGCGGTCGCAATCCGTTGTTCGAGAGCGATCCGCCTCCCGAGGAAGAGTTGCGGAAGGTTTCCACGTCGCCGTTCACGCCGCTGGCGCCATTGCCGTAGTTGCCGCGGGTGACGCCGGGCGTCAGCAGGGCGAGCTGAGTGAAGTTGCGCCCGTTGAGCGGGAGCTCTGTGACCTGGCGTCCCTGAATCACCTCTCCTGTGGAGGAGCTGGCAGTCTCCACCAGTGGCGCGGCGTCCGTCACGGTCACTGTCGTCGACTGGGTTCCCGGCTGCAGCGTGAAGGAGAGGGTTTGTGCCTGGCTCACGTCGAGGGTGAAGTCCTGGACCTGGGTGGAGAACCCTGCGCCGACTACCTTTGCCTCATAGCTGCCGCGAGGCAGGGCGGGTACCGCGAAATTGCCACTCCCGTCGGACGTGACCGTGATCACCGCGTTCGTTCCGAGGTTGGTGATGGTGACGGTCGCACCGGGAATGATCGCGCCGCTCGGATCCTTGACCGAGCCCTGAATACGAGCGGCGTCCGTCTGAGCGTACAGGGGCGCTACGGCCACCATCGCGAGCACAGCGGCGAGTTGTAAGAGCCAGGGCCTACCAGGATTCAAGCCGCAGTGTTTTTTCAATCGTTGCATCGTTGCCTCCAAAATCCTTCAAGCGTGTCGGACGGGTCCGCCCGACGAACCGGGTAACGCTCTGTGATTTGCCTCCTTCACCTCAATGCACTGTCGTTCATCTATGATTGATTTGTTCTTCACCGGATAAACACCCTGTGTTGAGTGGCTTGGGGGAATTGATAATCTGCTGAAGAAGAGCGAAGGGGGCGACGAAGGCGAATTGGCCCGTCACTCTTCAGGCTGGTAGTCCTGCCCCGGGGTCTTGTAACAGAGCTATGCCACAAACTGCTGTGCCCGCACGATCGAAGATTGGTTTTGGAGTGTTTGAGGCGGACCTCGAGTCTGGAGAGCTGCGCAAGTCGGGCGTCCGAGTAAGAATTCAGGGGCAACCGTTCCGTCTGCTCGCGCTGTTGTTGGAGCGGCCGAACGAGGTCGTCTCCCGGGAGAAGATCCAACAGCGCCTCTGGGGCGACCGCACGAATGTCGACTTCGACCACAGCCTGGGAACCGCAGTGAACAAACTGCGGGAGGCGCTGGGCGACTCGGCGGAGAACCCCATCTTTGTCGAGACGCTGGCCCGCGTCGGTTATCGTTTTATCGCGCCGGTACGCGTCGAACCCCCAGCCGAAATGGAGCCACCGCCGCTCCCACGGCAGGAGGACCCAGGGACACTTGCCCTGACAGTTGGGGCCGAAGCCTCGGCAGCCTGGGCGAGCCCGCAACCTCCTCTGCTTCTGCTGCGGCGACCTGCGGTCCTTGCCGGGGTGGCTGTGCTCGCAGTGCTGTGTGCTCTGTTCGAACTACTGCTGCTGCGCACGAGCGCGCCGGCTCCGTCCCGCATCTCTCAGCTCACCTACTCGGGGCGAGTGATGTCGAGCCTCTCCGACATCGAGAGTTTGTCCAGCACTGCATCGGACGGCGCACGGATTTACTTCTCACAGGTAGCAGAGGGCGCACCGATCCTGAGCGAGGCGCTGATCGCCAGCGGGGAGATCAGCGCTTTGGGTGTCCCGTCGGCGATCGCGTCGCCAATGATCGGCTCCATCTCGCCCGATGGTTCGAAGCTGCTAGTGCGCAACCATCTGGTCCCGGAGACGGAGCAGACACTTTGGGTGCTTCCCACTCTTGGCGGGGATGCTCGCCGCGTCGCGAACATACTGGCCCACGATGCCACCTGGATGCCCGACGGCCAGCATATCCTCTATGCCTTCCGCCATGATCTGTATGTCGTGAAGGAGGATGGAACCGATAACCACAAATTTGCGAGCGCGCCCGGCCGCGCTTTCTGGCTGCGCTGGTCGCCTCGGGGCTCGTCGCTGCGGTTCACTATCCTGGATTCGGCCGATCGAAGCGCCTCGCTTTGGGAGATCTCCGCCTCCGGCAAGAACCTACATCCATTGCTGGCCGGCTGGACCTCTCCATCCAACGAGTGCTGCGGAAGCTGGACAGCAGACGGGACGCGCTATGTCTTCCAGTCGTCCCATGGCGGCGGAAGCAATATCTGGCAGCTGCGCGAACCTTCGTGGCTGCCCTGGACGTGGCTTCCATCGACGCGCTCCCCGCGCCTCATCACAAACGGGCCGTTGGACTTTTCGGCCCCAACGACCTCGCGCGAAGGGCAGCGGATCTTCTTCGTGGGGTCCAACTCACGCTGGGAAGTGCGGGTCTTCTCCCCAGCGAGCCGCCAGTTTGTGCCGCTCCAATCCAACCTCGCCTCGAAGTCTCTGGTGGAGTACTCCCCGGACGGAAAATGGGTTGCATGGCTGAACGCAGCAGACGGCTCGCTCTGGAAGAGCCGCGCGGACGGGACGGAACGGCTGCAATTGATAGGGCCGCCCTTCCATATCTTCAGGATGAAGTGGTCCCCGCGCAATGATCGGCTCGCCGTTATGGCGCAGCGATCAGGAAGTCCGTGGAAGCTCTACCTGGTAGACGCTGCGGGTGGCGGTATGCAGCAGGTGCTGAACGAAGAGCGCGATGAGGCCGATCCGGACTGGTCCGCCGACGCCAGCTCTCTTGTTTTCGGTCGCGTGCCGGACATTATGGGTGGCGGCAAGATGCCAAAGGCGATCTATACAGTGGATCTGCGCACGAAGCAGGTGACGGAGGTGCCAGGCTCGTCAGGGCTGTTCAGCCCGCGCCTCCCACCAGATGGGCGGTACATCGCGGCGATACGCGCGGATCAGCGAGCACTGATGGTGTTCGATCGCTCCAATGCCCGATGGACGCTGCTGGCTGAGCATGGAGTTGGCGATCCCGTCTGGTCCCGCGACAGTCGTACCATCTACTTCCAGGACTTCGTCGAGGCAGGCAAACCCATCTATCGCGTCGGCGTCAACGATGCACATACGCTCGAGCGGGTCGCAACGGTTGAAGATGTCCGTTCCGCTGATGTGCTGGACTACCGGCTTATCGGACTCGCTCCGAATGATATGCCGCTGGTGACCGCGCAGACGTCCGTCGTCAATCTCTATTCGATGAGCCTGGACGACCATTAGCGCTCTGCGCGGGAGCGGAAGGCGGTAAGCCTTGCCCGGGTGCTATAACTCGTCCTCTTTCCGCAAGGTGAGCCAGCCTAATTCAGATGCGTGGGCGAAGCATTCCTGGACCATCGCGGCCTGCTGCTCTGGCAAATGCTTGCTTTGGTGGAAGGCCACTTCAAGGGAGTGGGCGATAGATTGCCCATCGCGCAAGGCAGAGAGCAGGTGAAACGCCTCAGACTCCAAGCGCCGGTAGTAAACGGAGTTATCCAGGCGATGCACTGCTATGTAAGTGGGAGAGCGCCGGATCTTCAGCTCAGCACGTTTCTTGCCGCTCTTGTGTTCACTGGCTGCGTTGCTGACGATGTCGAGTTCCGGCGTGTCCCGATGGACGGCCAAAACAAAGTCGTCAACCGGGTAGTGCAGATGGAGTAACTGCAGGTGAGGCTGGAGCGACAAGGTTGAGTCTGGACCAAGCCCGCTAAGATCTGCCATACCAAGCGCAGGAAGCGTGGCTCGATCGAACGCTTCGACATAAGCCCACTCCAGGCGTGCCACGTCCAGAGCAAGCTGCGCGCGAGGACCGGCAAGGGGGAGATGCTCAGCGAGCCAGTGGGGCAGCCTGGCTCCGAGATCACGCAGCGTGAAGGAGGTAGAAGGATTCTCCTTGAGATAGGTCAGGACGAGCGCGTCGAACCTACGATTGCCCA
>JAOAPJ010000123.1 GCA_025462805.1 Acidobacteriaceae bacterium | reverse complement strand
CCGTCCCGGAAGGAATGGGAATTCTCAGCTTGAGTCCTGATACCCTCGCCTCAGATGCCGGCCTTCTGCGATGTCGCTGTGCCCGTGCCGCTGGATGCGCACTTCACCTACCGGATCGACGCCGGGCATCCCCCACCGCTCGGGGGGCGCGTCATTGTCCCGTTCCGCAACGAGAAGTTAATTGGCATTGTCACCCGCCTGCATGACGACGAGCCACCGGTCCAAGCGAAGTCCATCGAGCGCATTCTTGACGATGAAGCCATCCTGTCCCCGCAACTGCTCGAGCTTGCAAGGTGGATAAGCCAGTACTACTTAGCGGCACTCGGAGAGGTGTTGCGGACCATGCTGCCGCTGGTCGCCGAGATACGCAAGCAGGTCCTCTACCGCATAACCGAGGTGGGGCAGCGGGCTCTGGTTGATGGAGCAGAGCAGGGAAGCACGCGCCGGACCCGCCGCACGCCGGAGGAGCAGGCTTCGGAGTACGCCGTGCTGAACTGCCTGATTGGCGGCGAGCCTGCCAAACGGCCCACGCTGATGCGGACCGCCGGCGCCAGCCGCGAGCTAATCGACGGCATGGTTCGGAAGAAATGGATCACGCGCGAGGCCTCGGCCGAAGCTCGCGACGCACGGCGCCTGGAGAACTACGCCGTCCTGATCGAGAATGCGCGCCTTCCCAAGCTCAACGAGAACCAGCAGGCTATTCTGGCGTCACTGGCGGGGGTCGGCGGCACGCTGCCCCTCTCCGTACTGCGCGGCCTGCCAGTGCCCGCCTCCACCCTCGCGACTCTGGTGCGGCGCGAACTGGTGCGGATCGAGCAGCGTCCTATGGCCTTCCATCTCAGCGGAATGCGCACGCAGTCGTTCGTGCTGAATATGCAACAACAACAGGCACTTGATGCGATCGCGGATCAACTCACTGCCGGAGGCTTCCGTGCCAACCTGCTCTACGGCGTCACCGGCTCAGGCAAGACGGCGGTGTACCTGGCGGCTATGCAGCGTGCGCTCGATCTCGATCGCTCCGCCATCCTGCTGGTCCCGGAGATCGGCCTCACCCCGGCAACTGCCGCGCAACTGCACGCGGCCTTTGGCGACAGCGTTGCCATGCTGCACTCCGCGCTCACGCCGGAGGAGCGTGCCGAGCAGTGGCACCGCATCCGGCGCGGTGATGCCCGCATCATCGTCGGTACCCGTTCGGCGATCTTCGCGCCCGCGGTCCGGCTCGGCCTCATCATCGTAGATGAGGAGCACGACTCCTCTTACAAGCAGGAGGAGAATCCGCGCTATCACGCACGCGATGTCGCGGTGATGCGTGCCAAGCTGGCGGAAGCGCCCATCATTCTTGGTTCAGCCACGCCGTCGCTAGAGAGCTGGCAGAACGCGGAGCGCGGCCGTTACGCCTTGATCCAAATGCCGGAGCGCGTGAATCAGCGTCCCCTCCCCGAGGTCGAGCTCCTCGACATGCGGCGCGAGTTTCAGGAAACAGGGCAGGAACAGCTCTTCTCTCGCCGGCTGCTCGAAGAGACACAGGCCACGCTCCATCGCGGCGAGCAGGCCATCATCCTGCTGAACCGGCGCGGGTATTCGTTCGTTGTGATGTGCCGCGCCTGCGGGGAGCGACTCGAATGCGAGAACTGCGCCATCGCTCTCACCCATCATAGGCCGCTCCCATCAGAGGACGATCATGCGCAAGTCGGCCAGCGGCTGGAATGCCATTACTGCGGCTTTCGGCGCAGCGTACCCAAAAACTGCCCCAAGTGTGAGAGCGAGCATCTCTACTTTCTGGGAGCCGGCTCGCAGCAGGGCGAACAGCGCCTGATCGAGATGTTCCCCGGCGCGCGCATTGGACGCATGGACCGGGATACGGTACGCAATCGGCATGATATGGAGCGGTTGCTGATGCGTCTCCATTCGGGCGAAATCAACCTGCTCGTCGGCACCCAGATGATCGCCAAAGGTCATGACATCCATGGCGTGACGCTGGTCGGCGTGGTAGGCGCAGACTATGCCTTGGGCCTGCCCGATTTCCGTGCAGCGGAGCGCGTTTTTCAGCTCCTTACCCAGGTCTCAGGACGTGCCGGACGCGGAGAAATGCCCGGGCGTGTGGTCGTACAGAGCTACCACCCGGAGCACTATGCTATCCAGTGTGCGCAGGCACATGATTACCGCGGCTTTGTCTCCAAGGAACTGAAATATCGCAAATGGATGCATTACCCGCCTTACGGCGTGGTCGCCAACATCCTGGTGCGCAGCACTCGCATGGAAGAGGCGGCCGGGTGGGCCGCAACTCTGGGCAAGTGGTTCCAGGGGGCGGAACTCGCCGGCGTCCGCGTTCTCGGCCCCGCCGCCGCACCCATCGCCAAAATCAAACGCATTTACCGGTTTCACCTTCTGTTAAAGGCAGAGCGTCGCGATGCGCTCTCACGCGCGCTACGGGCGGCGCGCAGCTATGCCGAACAGGTCGGCATCCCGCGCAGCGGTCTGGTGTTTGATATGGATGCGATCTCCTTGATGTAAGAAGTTGTTCGCTCCACTCGCTTACATTTCCTGGCTGCACGATATTCTGCCTTGCATGATCCGCGTTGTTGCCGTGCAGGGATACCGCTCGCTGCGTGACCTGGTCCTTCCCTTGGGCCAGCTGAGCGTGATCACGGGCGCCAACGGCAGCGGCAAATCGAGTGCCTATCGTGCGCTGCGGCTACTCGCCGACGTAGCCCAGAACGCTGTGATCTCTTCACTCGCGCGCGAAGGGGGCCTGAGCTCGACCTTCTGGGCGGGGCCCGTTGTGATTGCGCGCAGCGTTCGTGATGGCACGCATCCCGTGGAAGGGCTCGCCAAGCGGAAGGTGGCCAGTCTGAAGCTTGGGTTCGGCGGCGACACCTACGGGTACAGCATCGATCTCGGCTACCCGCCTCCCGGCCCCCCGGATTCGATGTTTTGGGCAGATCCTCGGGTGAAGCGTGAGTGCCTATGGCATGGGCCCCAGTACAGGCGGGCGGGTGCACTGGTCGATCGCCGGAACAATTACGTCTGGATTGCGACCACGCGCGATGAGGAGCCGTTAATGCTGACGCAGCACCTCCGCGATACTGACAGCATGCTCGCGAGCATTGCTGACCCGCAACGCGCCCCGGAGATGCTGGCTGTTCGCGAGGCGTTACGGGGATGGCGCTTCTACGATCACTTTCGCACGGATGCGGACGCGCCCGCGAGAACGGCTCAGGTTGGAACCTTCTCACCGATTCTCCACGACGACGGTGGAAATCTGGCAGCAACGCTGCAAACCATCCGAGAGCAGCAACAGGACGACCTGCTGGACAAGACGGTCGAGGATGCGTTTCCGAGCAGCCAGCTTTTGATCGATCCAGGCGGCGGCCGGTTCGAGGTGCAACTGCAGCAGCACGGACTACTGCGGCCGCTATCCGCCGCCGAGCTGTCGGACGGAACGCTGCGTTACCTGCTGTGGACGGCCGCGCTGCTCACCCCTCGGCCGCCGGAGCTGATGGTGCTGAATGAGCCCGAGACGAGTATGCATCCAGACCTGGTGCCTGCTTTGGGACGCTTGATCCTTGCGGCGGCGAAGAAGACCCAGCTCATCGTGGTGTCTCACTCACAGCAACTGATCGAGGCGCTGACGGCCGCGGATATCTGCACACGGCTGCACCTGCAGAAGAGCTTCGGCGAGTCAACACTCGAGGGCGTGACGCTCTTCAATAAAGCCAAATGGAGTTGGCCCACCCGCTAGGTTAAGAGTCCGGGCCGGAATGCTGGTTAGCTCCCGCGTGGATCGCTTAATCGATCAGGTGAAGTTCCTTGCCCGGCTTGAAGCGCACCGCTTTGCCGGGCGTGATCGTCACCTCTGCGCCGGTTCGCGGATTGCGCCCGATGCCGGTCTTGCGTGGCCGGACATTGAACACGCCGAAGCCGCGCAGTTCGATCCGCTCACCCTCTGCGAGCGCCTTCTTCAGGCTCTCGAAGATGGTATCCACTGCTGCCTCAGCCTTGTTGCGGGGGAGGCCGGTCCGTTCGATGACGCGATGCACAATGTCCTGCTTGATCAAGGCATGCTCCAGAGAGTTGAGGCTTCTGAGGCTGGCCACCGGTCCGGCAGGCCGCCCCTCAGCATTGTCACTATCGATATTGCCCTATAAGATGCAGATTCTGAACAAAATGTGTGGCGCTACCCTCGTTTGGCTGGCAATCGAGGGTAGCGCCTGACCTGGGCCCGTGTTCTGGGCCCTTGATCTGGGCAAGGAGCAGGAGTTGGCAATCAAGAGCGACGGTTGGATACGGGAACAGGCACTGCAGCACGCAATGATCGCCCCCTTCAGCGAAAAACAGGTCCGCGAGGGGGTTATCTCCTACGGTCTCTCCTCTTACGGCTACGACCTCCGGGTTTCGAACGAGTTCAAGATCTTCACCAACGTCAACAGCGCCATCATCGATCCCAAGCACTTTGACGAGCGGTCATTCGTTACCGTCCAGGCCGACTCCGTCATTGTGCCGCCCAACTCCTTCGCGCTTGCCCGTTCCGTGGAGTACTTCAAGATCCCGCGCGATGTCCTCACCATCTGCGTCGGCAAATCCACCTATGCACGCTGCGGCATCATCGTGAATGTCACGCCGTTTGAGCCGGAATGGGAGGGATTCGTGACACTAGAGATCTCGAACACGACCCCCCTGCCTGCTAAGGTGTACGCCAACGAAGGCCTCTGCCAGATCCTCTTCTTTCAGTCCGACCAAGTCTGCGAGGTGAGTTATGCCGATCGGCGAGGGAAGTACCAGAAGCAGCAGGGGATCGTCCTGCCCAAGCTCTGAGCCGTTCTACGACTTAGGTAATACCCGTTACAACGCAAACCGTTTGACTAGGTGACCTTTGGGCAATTCTTATGGTTACCAGAAGAAACGCAGACCTGGGGACGGGGTGCTGACCGGCGGGAACGCCTGCGGTACCCCTCTTTTTTGCGCTTCCATCCGCCTTTTTCCACTCGCCGCACCTGTCCTTCACCATTCAAACTGCATCTCATGTCAGCGTAGATGAGCGAACTCCTGTATTGGCCGCCACTTGGCCGCAGGAGGCGCGATAGATTTGGAAACGCGGTGCCACCGCATCGTCTGGAGAAGATCAATCACTATGAAAAAGTTTCTTGCTGGCCTCGCCCTCGTGGGTCTTGGATTCATCGGCACAAGCCCCTCGGCTTCTGCAGCTTCGAGCAAGACCGATCTCGACAACCGCCTGGAAGCAGCCACGCGCGTCATCACCGAAATCATGGCCACCCCGGATAAGGGCATTCCAAACCAGATCACCGAGGCGGCAACCTGCATCGGCGTGGTTCCCGGCTTGAAGAAGGCGGCATTTGTGGTGGGCGGCCAGTATGGCCAGGGTGTCGTCACCTGCCGCACCGGCCATGGCTGGAGCGCCCCTGTCTTCATCCGCATTGCGGGCGGAAGCGTGGGTTTCCAGATCGGCGGCCAGTCGACGGACCTGGTGTTGGTCGCGGTCAACCAGAAGGGATTTCAGGATCTGCTGAAGAGCAAGGTGAAGCTCGGTGCTGATGCCGCAGCTGCAGCCGGTCCGGTCGGCCGCAATGCACAGGCTGGCACTGACTGGAAGCTGAATGCGGAACTGCTTACCTACTCGCGCTCGAAGGGCCTATTCGCCGGCATCGATCTCACGGGTGACGACGTGTCGCAGAATACCGAGGACACCAATACCTTTTACGGTGGCGAGAATCACTCGTTCGAGCAGATCCTGAAGGGCAATGTGCCTGTGCCGGACGATGCTAAGCCCTTTGTGCGGACAGTGGCAAAGTACTTCCACACCGCTCAGGCAGAAAAGAAGTAAGACGAGTAGAAGCAGTCAGCTGCCCTCGCCACCTGGCGCAAGGGCGTCAACTCCCACTCAAAAGGCCCGCCCTGCTGCGGGCCTTTCCTCCTTTCTCACGACTGTCCGGTGCACCGCGACCGACGTGCCCCTCGTCAGAAGCGGATATAGTCCCGGATGAGAATGCGTGAAAGGTTGGAGTTCCTCTTCGTCTTTGCCCTGGTGCGTGGCCTGGGGCTTTTGCCGCGGTCTGCCGCCAGGAAGCTCGGGGCGGCGCTCGGTGGCGTTGCCTTTGCCGTGACCAGGCGGCTGCGCCGCACCGGAGAACGCAATCTGGAGATCGCCTACCCTGGCAGTGACCCTGCCTGGCGGACTCAACTGATTCGCAGCGTCTATCGCAACCTTGGCCTCCACCTCGCCGAGTTCTGCCTCATGCGCCGCTACACGCGTGAGAACACGCAATCCCTCATCCGCTACGCTGGGCTCGAGCACTACCTCGCCGCACGTGAGGCGGGCCGTGGCGTCCTGGTGGTCACTGGCCATCTCGGCCTATGGGAGCTCTCCAGCTTCTATCACTCGCTGATGGGCTATCCCATGAGCATGGTGATCCGCCGCCTGGACAATCCGTGGGTCGATCGTCTGGTCAACGGCATTCGCTGCATGCACGGCAATACCGTGCTGCACAAAGACGACTTCGCTCGCGGCCTGCTCGGAGCGATGCGCCGCGGCGATAGCGTCGGCATCCTGATGGACACCAACATGACGCCGCCGCAAGGTGTCTTCGTTGACTACTTCGGCGTCCCCGCCTGCACCGCCTCTGGTCTCGCCCGCGTCGCCATGCGCACCGATGCCGCTGTCCTGCCCGGGTTTCTTACCTGGCGCGAGGATGAGCAGGAGTACGTCCTCGAGTTCGGTGAACGGCTCCCCATAGTGCGCACCGGAGACGATGAGGCGGACGTCATCACGAATACCCAGATCTGCACCGCTGCGATTGAGCAGTGGGTGCGGCGCTACCCCGAGCAGTCGCTGTGGGTACATCGCCGTTGGAAGACCCGCCCGCCGGGCGAACCGCCGCTCTATAGTTGAAAGTATGCAACTCTCGGAACTCGCGGCTCGACTCGGAGCAGAACTCGTAGGCGACTCCGAAGCCGAAGTCACCGGCGTGGCTGCAGCGCCACTCGCCAGCGCGGACCACATTGTCTTCGCCGAGACGGAGGCGGCCCTTGCCGCTGCACTCGCCAGTCCGGCGGCGGCCGTCATCACTAACAGCAGGCTTGCCGATGGAGCGCACAGCAAATCCCTGCTGCTCACCAACACGCCAAGGCTCACCTTCGCCCGGGCGGGGCAGCTTCTCTGCAAAAGAGACCAGCGGACCGGTGTGCATCCTTCCGCATTGGTCCACTCGACCGCACTGCTGGAGGAAGGTGTTTCGATTGGGCCTGGTGTGGTCATTGAGAAGGATGTTGTGATTGGCCGCGACACCGTCATCGACGCGGGTGCCGTGGTCGGTGCGGGCGCTGGCATCGGCAGTGACTGCCATCTCTACCCGCGAGTCGTTCTCTATCCCGGCACCGATCTGGGCGACCGGGTGATCGTGCATGCTGGCGCGGTTCTGGGTGCCGACGGCTTCGGTTATGTGCGCGATCCGGCCACCGGCGAATACACACAGTTTCCCCAGCAGGGAAGGCTCGTCATCGAAGATGACGTCGAGATCGGCGCCAACGCCACGGTTGACCGCGGAGCACTCGAAGAGACGCGCATCGCCAGCGGCACCAAGATCGACAATCTCGTCCATGTAGGCCACAACGTCTGCATCGGCCGCAACGTGGTCATTGCTGCGCAGACCGGCGTCTCTGGATCCAGCACGATCGGAGATGGCGCGATCGTCGGCGGCCAGGTGGGGATCGCAGACCACGTTGAGATCGGTGCCGGCGCAATCCTCGGAGCCCAGGCCGGGATTCCTTCAGGCAAGCGCATCCACGGTCCGGGCGTCGTCTTCTGGGGCACGCCGGCGCGGCCGATTCGCGAGTACCTCAAAGAGCTCGCAACGCTTGCGCGCCTCACCCGGGCGAAGTAGCGTCTTATCTCTATGGCTATCGTTGTGGTCGGCGGACATTCGCGGGATGTGGGGAAGACCTCCGTGGTCGCGTCCATCATTGGGCGTTTGCCGCAGATGCGCTGGACTGCATTTAAGATCACGCAGTTTGGCCATGGCTTCTGTACTGCAAACGGCGAGCCATGCGACTGCCAGACTGATGAGCACACGGTCGCGATCAGTGAAGAACGCGATCCTGCAAGCGGCACAGACTCTGCACGCTATCTCGCCTCGGGTGCCGCACGCTCCTTCTGGGTGCGTACGCGCATCGGCAATCTTGCCGCTGCCATGCCGCGCCTGCGCAAGGAGCTGGTGCTGGCGGAGAACGCCATTCTTGAATCGAACAGCATCCTCGGCTTCCTGCGCCCGGATCTCTACCTCAGCGTGCTTGATCCAGCTACCGCAGACTTCAAAGACTCTGCGCGTCTGTTCCTTGATCGTGCCGATGCGTTGCTCCTTCGGGCCGGTGCGGAGCAGTTGATCCCGCGGTGGCGGGGAGTATCGCTTTGCCTCACCGAAGGAATCCCGCGTTTCTCGATCGTGCCGCCGAGCTACATGAGCGACGACATTATTCGCTTTGTCACAGAGCGTCTTGCACGCTCTGCGCAATCCGGTGCCGCCGAGACCCATACAACAATCTGAAAGGGGAAGCGCCGCTGTACTGTTCTGCAGACGGCGCCAGAATTCTGCTACCGCGGCTGCACCACCACCTGCCAGTGGTCGCCGGTCAGCATCAGCGCCGCGGTATCTGAACGCGGCTCTGACAGCGATGTGGCGACGCCCGGGAAGGCGGTCTTCATCTCCTGCGAGTTCGCCCAGTCCGCTACATCTGTCAGCTTGTAGTGGTAGTTCACCTGAGCGGTCTTGTTGCCGGAACTATCCGTTCCCGGCGTGACACTGTCGATCGACGAGACATCGCGATGGCCAAAGCAAAAGTTGCCGTAGCCCGGCTGAGACGGGTCTGCCGTCCAGCTTGGCCGGCCCTTATCCGACAGGTCGTAATTATTCACTTGCTTGGACGCTATGATCATCACCTTCTTCTCGCCCGTGGTGCGCGTCAGCAGACCTGCGTCGGTCAAGGCGTCATAACCCTGGGTTTTGGCGTCGTCGGAGGTCGCTGCTTGTACGGGAAATTTTTTCGGCTCCGACCAGAGGCAGCTTGGGTGCGCCTTATAGTAGTCGTTGATCGCAGACTGATAATTCGGCTTCGACTCGGTCTGCTTGTTACAGCCACCGGCAAGCAGCATGCCAGAGATAAGTGTGACAGTGGTGAGGGTGGAAGAAAGCTTCATGAGAGGTCGTCCTTTCAGGACTTAGGATGCAAACCGCTCTCAAGTGCTGTCGCTACTTCGCGATCACCTTCACCAGACCCTCTTCCTGCATCTGCTCCAGCAGCGTCAGCACATCGCGCTCCAGAACATCGCGGTCGGCGCGATACACGAGCAAGAGCTCGCGGCAGAGATCATCCACCCGGATGGGTGATGCCAGTCGCCGCCAAACGGAGCTGCCCGTCTCCCCGAGCCCATAGCAGCGCCCCCGCCCGACGTTCATCAGAACCACTTCATGGTCGACCTCGGTGGCTACCGGAGTCTCACTCCAGGCCACGAGACTCTCCGCTGTGATTGGAACCCCGCGTGACATTCGCTACCCGCTCCTGGCGGGTCCGTTGGCTCCCCGCCTCGCATATGATACTGACACTTCCGCCGCAAGATGCCGCAAACGCTGTCCCATTCCGCGCCGTCCGACCTGGCCTTCGGGGGCATGCCGCCTGAGATGCGCCTCCTGCTCGCCTGCGCCCGCTGGCCACCCTCGGAGCAAGATGCGGCGAAAGTGCGCACACTTGCGGCTGCTGGCCCGGTTCAATGGGAGCAGTTTCTCTTGCTCTCCGCGCATCATCGTGTCGCGCCGCTCGTCTATCGCGCGCTCACCACGGCAGGCGCGGCGCTCCCGCCGGTCATTGCAGCCGAGCTCAAGAAGCTGGCGACCGATAACGCGGTGAACGCCTTCCGCTATCTTGCAGAGACACGCCGCCTCTGCGACCTGCTGCAGCAAGCCGGGGTACCGGTCCGGGTGCTGAAGGGCGTGGCGCTCTCGCAGCGGGTCTTCCGCGATCCCAGCCTGCGTGACGTTGGTGACATCGATCTGCTGATTGCCCCGGGCATGGAGGAGACCGCCGACCGGATTCTGCTGGCCGATGGCTTCCGGCGCAGCGATCCTGCCGCCCGACTTACCCCTGCGCGCCGCCGTTCCTGGCGCCGGCATGGCAAGGACTACACCTACTTCGCCCAGCATTCGGGCTTCGAGCTCGATCTACACTGGCGCCTCTTCCGCAACCCATACATGCCGGGCAATGCGCTCGCCGATCCTGAAAGCGCCCCCAGTGAACGGGTGCAACTGGGCGAGACCGCCCTCGCGGCTCTACCTCTGGAACGCAGTTTCTTACACCTGTGCGTGCATGGCGCCCTCGACGGCTGGTTTCGTTTGAAGTCGCTGGTGGATATCGCCGCACTCTGGTCTGGATTCACCTCGGAGCGGAGAGACGCCGCCACCGCATGTGCACGTGATTACCACATCGTGCCCGAGTTGGCAGCGGCGCTCACGCTTGCGCAACAGCTTGCCTTGCTTGATGCCGACGCGCTTGCTCCGGCAATGCAGTTGCAGGCCGACGGTCGCGAGGCACGTTGGATTATGGAGTATGCGCAAATGCAGCTCAATGCACAGCACTTTCGACCGACGCCGGAGAAGGTTGGCAGCTGGCCGTTAAAGCGTTATGAGCTGGGACTTCGGCGGAGCCTGCCCTACCGGCTGGAAGTTGTCCGCCGGGTAATGTTCCGTCCGCGGGTGTGGGAACGCTTCGATCTGCCGGACATGCTCTTTCCCCTCTACGCGGTCCTCAGCCCATTGGAGTGGATTCTATTCCACCAGGAAGATCCCGCATCCCGGCCGGCCACAGGCAGGCGCGTCAGCCGCTGGCAGCGTTGGCGCGCCTTGCGGTCTCCGGAGCGGAAACTGCTCATCGAGGCATTTGCCTCACTGTTCATTGCGCGGGCTGCGCTCGCGCTGCTGCCAATACGATGGATCTTTCGCTGGCTGGAGCGACCCAATCGCCTGTCACCGGGGATACAGGTGACAGGCGATGCGGCCGAGCACGTCCGCTGGTCGATTCTTGCAGCGGCGCGCTACGGCCCGCTGCAGTTCGTCTGCTTTCCCCAAGCACTCGCCGCGCACGCCATGCTGCGGCGCCGCGGCATCCGCAGCGTCATGCATTATGGTGTCCGGCGTTCCATCGATCGCCGCCTGCGTGCCCACACTTGGCTGGAAGTCGACCATCGTATGCTGCTCGGCGGAGAGAGCGCAGTTCTTTTCGCGCCGATCCATTCCAGCGGGAACAACACCGGACCGGAGGGCAAGCCAGAATAGCGGCAAGCGCCTGAGCTTCATGGTCCGGAATTTGATGCCAAATGCTGCTCGAGCAGCGAGAGGGTCTCGTCCATCCCGTCGAAGCCCCACGGCCGTCGTAATCGCATCACCCGGACACCGTCGAGCGCAGTACCGCCGCGTTGAAAATAAGCCTCTGTCTGTCCCGTGGCGCGCACGAGCCACGCCTGGTAGGTATGGTCCAGCAGCGCGTGCAGCGCCTGGACCGGCGTCAGGCGTTCCAGAATGGGCTTTGTTTCATCCTCCCCGCGCTCCAGCAGGATGAGCCGAGCCAGCGCGATGGGCGATGCATCTTCGTCCAGCCGGACACGATATTTATCGTCGTCACTGAAGATGCGCGGCAATCCCGAGTGCCCCTCTCCGAGCGCCTCGAGGGTCGTGCTCCAAAGCTTCAGCCAGGGCGCCACGGGCACCACCCGCCTCTCCCGTGACGCGGCGGGGTCGATGAGGCAGATATCGTCAGCCACAATGCGGTAGCCTCGGCGTCCCAGAAAGGCCGCCATCGACGACTTGCCTGCGCCCGATGGACCCAGGAATGCGATGGCTCCGGCGTCTGCGGCCACGGCACTCGCATGCAGCGGCAACAGGCCCCGCTGGTGGCAGAGCGCAGCGAAGATGCTGCCCATCAGATAGGACCTCACGTCGAGCGGGGGAGCACCCGCCACGGGTTCCACCACGACCTCCTCGCCGTTTCGAACGTAGTAGGTGGCCACGGCGGGAAGCCTCAGCAGGAACTCACTCGCCGTAGCCTCGAACCACTGAGACGAGGTGAGGGAAGCAGCCAGCGCTCGCGGCGCAGCACCCATCCTCACCGTGACTGGTCGCTCGCCAGGAACCAGCTCCGCAGAAGGCAGCTCGGGCAATAGCAACTCGGTAATGTACAGCAGGGGTCCGATGCGATAGCTATTCAGTCCGGCCTCCCGTCCCATCCCCCGGAAGGTGCATTCCCCAACGGGCCGGGTATGTACATACTCTTCGCAAGCGTACTCCTGCTGTCCCATGGTCCAGGCAGAGGGCCCCATCTCTGCGAACTGCATGCAACCATTAGGGATACGGTAACTTAACAGATGACTGCCGGCGCGCCTCCCCAAAACAGTGGATTGACGAGCCGGTGGAATGCCCCGACAATGGGCCAGGTGCAGACCAGCAAAATTGCGTAGAGATTTCGGTATCTAGCCGCCTTGTAGCAGCAGTGACGGCGGGCTACAGAATAAAAGCAATGGTGCCCCGGGACAACCGGGCATCGTACCCTGCACCGGCACGAATCGGGTTCGGCTTATGGTAGCCATGTATCGGTCTACCTGTTTCGGTTCTCGGAGGATCGATGACGAACGCCCCCAGTACGAATGCCCAGCAACAGGCATCGTTCGCGGCTTTGGAGCGTAAGGATTGGAAGAAGCCCGTGCTCGACGTGCTGGCACTGGCAAATGCGGAACATGGCCAAAGCCATGTTCACGATGCTGTCCTGACCCACAAGTCGGGCTGACCTCGCGACAGGTTGAGCCTCCCTACGAACAAGAAACGAGTTGTCGAAGAGGAGTGCCGGCCGGCGCTCCTCTTTTGTTATGCGCAGACTTCCTTGCTGATCGCTTTCCTGATCGCTGATCTCGGCACCCCAACGCACCCATGACGATTCGCGCACTCGCCGGGCTCTGGCTCCCCGGCGGTTCCTCAACGGTCGGACCTGATGCGATCTCGCGACAATGCAGAGCCATGCTCGCGGTCCTGGCCGCGACTCCGGCATCCCTTGTACCCGCCCACGCCGGACTCGTATTGGCCGCCGCTGATTACCGCGCGAGAAGAGGCGATGCGGCTTCTGCCTCGGCCCTTTCGAGACAGGACACGGTGGCCATTGGGGACCTCAGGCTCGACAATCGAGAGGAACTCTGTCGTGAGTTGAACCTCGCCCCGGACCAGTCGGACGATCAGATTCTGGCCGCCGCCTGGCAGCGTTGGAGCTTCAATCTTGTCCATCACCTCACTGGCGGATTCGCCATTGCCTGTTGGGACGAACGCACGCAGACGTTGTTCCTCGCCCGCGATCACTCAGGCGAACGCCCGTTGCACATCGCACGTACGATCGGCTCGGGTGGGTTCGCTTTTGCATCGATGCCGCTTGCGCTCTGCGCCCTGCCCGCCGTCGGGCATCAGCTCGATCTTCCCCGCCTGGCGCACCATCTCGCTGTGGTGGCTCCCACCGACAGTCTGACCTTCTTCCGGGGTGTCGAGCGGCTGCTCCCCGGGCACTGGCTCAAGGTGAATGCAGCCGGGGTAGAAATCCGCCGCTACTGGCACCCCTGCGACGCCAAGGCCATCTCGTATCAACGGGACGAAGACTACATCGAAGATTTTCGCGAACGCTTCGACCGTGCCGTCGCCTGCCGTCTGAGCGACGCCCAAGGTCTGGCGTCCGAGCTGAGTGGCGGCCTGGACAGCTCCTCTGTCAGTTCGACCGCCGCGCGCCTGCTGGCTGGGCGCGGCGAGCGGCTGACCTCCTTTACCGCAGTGCCTCAGCCGGGCTTCGATGGCACCGCGCTGCTCGGCCGGTTTGGCGACGAAGGTCCCGCCGCAGCGGAGGTGGCCGCCCTATACCCGAACATCGATCACGTGCTGGTGAACGCAGCTGGCGCCGACTTGGTTGAGACTGCCGCGAGGGCCGCTCGGCTGAGCGGTCAGCCTACCTTCAATCCCACCAACCATCTGTGGTTGCACGCCATCCTCGACGGCATGCGCGCCCGTCGACTGGATGTGCTCCTCCAGGGCGTTACGGGGAACGCCACCATCAGCTTCGGTGGGCTGATTGGATTGTCGGACCTGTTCAGGAGCCTGCGCTGGATCGCGCTCTTCCGCCAGGCCCGCGAACTACGGGCGGCCGGCTACACCTCGTGGCGTGGCGCCGCCGCCTGGGCCACAGGTGCCGCCGTTCCGGAGTGGGTCCGTCGCCTCTACCACCCGGAGATGCGCCACTTCTCGTTCGCCTACAGCCCAGTGCATCCAGCCAGGGCCGCCGAGTATCAGTTGCCCGAAAAGGCTCTTGCCACCTTCTATGGCGTGGAGGAGAGCAGTGCCTCGGTCCGTCGGCAGTATTACGAATACTACGATCCCGGATTACCGAACGGTGCCGCCGCGGCCGGCTGGCAGATTGAGCAGCGCGACCCCACGCACGACAAGAACGTTTACGAGTTCTGCTTCGGCATTCCCATAGAGCAGTACCTGGTTGGCGGGCAGAGCCGCTCGCTCATCCGTCGCGCCATGCAGGGTCGACTTCCCGAAGCCACGCTGCGCCGTACGCTGCGCGGGCTGCAATCTGCCGACTGGTACTTGGTGATCGGTGCGCAACGCAGTCGACTCGCGGCGGAGTTGCGCCGCATCGCCCACTCACCGATGGTGCAGCACGTCCTAGATGTACCGCGCTTGCAGCATCTGCTCGACACCTGGCCTGCGAGCGGTTATCAGGATCCGAAGATTCACGAGTCCTACCACCTGGCACTGACCCGCGGGATCGCCGCCGGCAGCTTCATCGCGCAGTACGACCCGGAGATGCCGCGCGACAT
>JAOAPJ010000196.1 GCA_025462805.1 Acidobacteriaceae bacterium | reverse complement strand
CGCTCTAATGACAGGACGCATCGCCGGAAGCACTCAGGTCATGCACCGTCAGCAGATAGCCGTGGTAGCTCTTGTCCTTCGTAGGGGTGCCCGTGGGCTGCGGCTGCTGCCACACGGCCAGCGCACTCAGCGTCTGCGGTTGTCCGGCACAGCTCGCGCCGCTCGTCTGCGCGACCAACGCTTGCTCCGCCTGCACCTGCACCGTCGCCACCATGCTAATGTCGTTCACCGCCGGCGTCAGCGTCACTTCGCTCACCTGCACTGCATGGATCTTCAACCCCTCGAGCCAGGGCACAATCTCCGCCCGCGGAATCACCCGGCCGCCCACGCGCCACACCGTATTCGGCGCCAGCAGCGTATTCACCTCGCTCCACTTGGCCGCCGCCACATCCGCCCAAAAGATACGGTCCACCTGCTCCGCACTCGTGGTCATCGCCAGCGTCGGCGTCTTCTGGCTCCCATACACCGTACAGCCCGTGAGCAACGCACAGACCATGCCGGCCAGCAAGGCGGCCAGCTCGCAACACCGCCACTGCGCGGCACCACCCCTCGCCCCAGGTCGCATACCCGTTAGCCTAGCAGCCCGCGGCCTGCCTCCGGAGAAGTGCTCACGGATCACTGAAGAACCGATGACCGGAGAAGCAATGACCGGATAGATGACGGCCGAACGGATCAGGCATCTCACTCTGCTTCTCCAGTCATCATGCTCCCATGAAGAGCAGCCTCGCTTCGCAGAGCGGACGCTATGGTGCAGTCGCCATCAGGAGCCACTCCTGCCGCAGTGAATCTGTGGTGCCGTAGGAGCTGCGATATGCCGCCTTCCACGAGCCCTGCATCAGCTTTTCCTGAATAATGCGGTCCAGATCGCGGTGCGGAAGCGGCCGTCCGCCATTGAACGTCTCTTCATTCGCCGTTAATGCATCGAGCTGCCTCTGGTAGAAGATCCACTTCGGCGGAGCCGTCTGCAATTGCTCCGACAACCCCACGATTGTTTCTCGACTCGAGGTGTCAAACCAGGTCTGTACATGGCCCCGCCATGGAGGGACGTCGCAAAAATAGTTCGCGAACGAGTACGGTAAGGAAAGCAGCTGCGGCGCACCGCCCGTTGAAGTTACATTGGCGCATACCGGTTTGATGAACTCCAGTATCCCCGACTCGATGTACATAGGCCCATACACCGGATGCCTGTACCATTGCCGCCCCTTGAACATCGGGAGCGCGTGAACTCCTAACCAGCGATAGGGCTCTCTCACCCGGTGAATACATGCGCTCACGGAGAGTGCCAGTGCGCCGGCCAGAAGAAACGAGCGGCCGCGCTCCCGAAGCTCGATCGGCGATGCGATCGGTAGCAGAAGAAACAGCATAGCCAGCGGCGCGTAGACCTCTCCAAACCTGCCGCCGGTGGACATGGCCAGCGCCGCCAACTGGCCCCACGCGATCAGAAGAAGTGTTTCGAGCGGGCTCCAGCTGGCGAGCCGCCTCCCGATCACCTCGCGCCAGAACAGCCGAAACAGAACCACGAGTCCGCATGCGTACAGACAGAAGACCGCAAGCGTCCCGACCGCGATGATGAATATCTGGTTCAAGAGACCACGGTGGAAGTAATGCGCGAGAGGCACAAGAACCAGCACGGCGCCCAGCAGTATGTTCACCCACGGCCGCTTGCTCCTCCTGATCGTGGCGGGACGCAGAACGAAGGCCCACACCAGGCAGATCAGGAGATAGAGGACCACAAGTCCCCGCAGAGCCTGTACCAGGAGGAGCCATGTCTCCTTCGGCATAAGCACCGGATTCAAGAGAACGCTGCCGGTGCCTCCCTTCGCGCCCGCCGCCTTCGTTACGGTGTACGTCCAGTAATCGCGAAGCGAGTCGCCGGTGAGAAAGACAATCAGGACCGCCGTAAGAGCGGCTGCCGCCCCGAAGAGAGCAAGCGAGACCCACCTCCTCTCTGGCACCACGGCGAAGATGGCGATGCCCACCGCAAGGAAGAGGGCCGCGCCGTTGGTGACCCGCGTGACGAAGCACAGGCCTGTGCACACGCCAAGAAGCCCAATGAGAACCTGCTCCCGGCCCGGCCTCGCTCCTTTGTGAAGCTTCAGCAGCAGCGCGATGCAGAGCAAGACGAACAACTCCGCCATCACGCTGTAGTCATCGAAGCGAAACGCTACGTCCGATACTGACGCGACGAACGCGACGAGAATGAGAATCGCCTTCCGCTTATCTGCCAATGGCAAATAATGGGCTATCCAGAAGATCGCCAGCAGGTACCCGGCCAGGTGCAGCACCGCCGGCACCTTCGAGGCGAGCCAGCTCTTCCCGAGCAGACCCATGAACCAGGCTGTTTCGAGCACGAACAATGGCTGAAGAGCCACGTGCAGATGGGAATACAGCAGTTCGCCATTGCGCAACAGGTCTGCATACCAGAACCACATACCATCGGCCGTCCCAAACGTATTCGCAATCATCGCGACGCCGAATGCAAAGCAGAACAGGAAGGCTGCGCTCTGCCATCGATGCTCTTCATCGATAGCCTTCCTCAGGTACGGCACAGGGCGAAGAACCATACGCGCATCATATTGCCTCGCGCAGTACAGGCCTCCGTCGTTTGCTCAAATCGCGCGATCTCTATCCCGCAATGTCTGTCCCGCGATCTCTCACTCCACCATGTCTGACGAAGAATCCGCCAGATCCACCAAAAGCAGAAAGGCCGCCATCGCTGGCGGCCTTTCCGTACGTCTTTCAGCGACTGAGTTAGTCACCCATCACTGGCTCTTCGCTCTGCACCGGCGCAGCAGGCGCGGGCTTGATCGCGTCCAGCGACACCAGGCCCTCCACCGGCTTCTGCCCCAGCACGTGCTCCTTGTAGAGCCGCGCCATCTTTGCAGCCTCCGCATCGGTCTTGATCTTGGCATCGCGTGCCCGGATCTTCTCCTCGCGGCTGTTCTTGGCAATGCCCAGCTTGTCCAGCGTGTCGTTGGCCGCCGCGTCCACGTGCTCGCGGTTTAACACCAGCGTGTGCTCCGCTTCGCCCAGGCCCACCTTCTTGCCGCCCGCGAAGATCTCATGCCGGCCATGCTCGTCGTACCACTTGGTGAGCGTCGCGGTCATGTGCATCTTCTCGATGATGTTTCGCCAGCCCACTCCCGTGTTGTACGCGCAGAAGCTGATCTCGCCCTCCTGCGTCGCGTACGGGATGATGCACTGCTCGGTGCGGCGGAAGTCATAGTTGAACAGGTCCTGGAACCACATGCCTGCGATGAACAGGAAGT
>JAOAPJ010000190.1 GCA_025462805.1 Acidobacteriaceae bacterium | reverse complement strand
TCGACCTGGTGTACCGGCACGCTCGCTGATCCGCGTTCGCAAAACCAAAGATCGGTGCGGCGCTTTAGACTACTCGCAGGCCGACTGCCGTGCGCATCCTGACACGCTACATTCTGAGTGAAGTGACGTCGCACGCCCTGCTGGGCGGCGCGCTGTTCACCTTCGTGCTGTTCATGCGCGACCTCGGCCACATTCTGGAACTCGTTGTGCGCGAGAGCGCCTCCTTCGCCAGCATGAGCGAGATCTTCCTGCTCACGCTGCCCAACACCTTCACCGTGACCATTCCGATGGCCGTGCTGGTGGGCGTGCTGCTCGGGTTAAGCAGGCTGGCCGCCGACAGCGAGATCACTGCAATGCGCGCTGCAGGCGTGGGCGTCTGGCGGTTCGTCGGCATCGTCTCCATCGTTGCCGTGATTGGCTGGGGCATCTCGCTGGCGAATGCACTCTACTTTGCGCCAAAGGCGGCCGAGTCCCTGCTGGAGCTGGAGAATGCGCTCAAGACATCTCAGGCGTCGTTCGAAATCCAACCGCGAGTCTTCTACGAAGATTTCAAGAACTACGTCCTGTATGTACAGGACGTGCGAGCGGCGGCCGGCGCAGCGCAGTGGCGGAAGGTGTTTCTGGCCGACCTGACGCGGCCGGCATCTCCACGCATCATCACCGCAGCGCAGGCGACGGTTGTGAATGGGGGCGACGGCTCCCTTCGTATGCGCATGCGCAACGGCACACAGCACGAGTTCGTGGCGAACGACCCGAACCAATACTCGGTCTCGACGTTCGCGGAAGCGGACCTGCCGCTCCAGATTGGCGGGCAGGAGGATACGCACATCGGGCGCGCAGACACCCCGGTGCTTGCCATGTCGACCGGGGAGCTCTACCGCCGTTCCCAGGCTCGAGGCGGGCAATGGTACGGCATCGAGTTGTACAAGCGTTTCGCCTTCCCCGCGTCTTGTATCGTCCTCATGCTGGTGGGGGTCCCGCTGGGCCTCGCCTCGCGGCGCGGCGGCAAGAGCGCGGGCTTCGTCCTCACCATCGTGCTCGTCTTTGTCTACTACTTCCTGTCCTCTACCGGCGTGGCGCTCGCGCGGCAGAACAAGGTGGGTCCCTTTCTCGGCGTCTGGGGGGCGAATATTGTCTTCGGCGGTCTGGGATTATTGCTGCTTCGGCAGCTCAGCCACGGCAGTGTTGCGCCGATGCTCTTCAGCTTCAGTTCGACCCGCGCACGGCGCGCGACGCCTTACCGCTTGCGGCCGGAGCCGACCGTCCGGCATGAGCGCTCCGGGCGGCGCAGCTTTCCCCTGATCCTGGACGACTACGTGCTCCGCGAGTTTCTTGGCACCTTCGCCATGGTGCTGGTCACCTTCGTGGTGCTGATGCTGGTCTTTACCTTCTTCGAGCGGATGGGAGACATCATCCGGAACCGCACGCCCCTTGTCACGGTGGGCGAATACCTGTTCAACCTGGTGCCCAGCATGGTGTACACGCTGATGCCGCTGGGGGTTCTCGTCGCCGTGCTGGTGACATTTGGCGTGCTAAACCGGTCCAGCGAACTGACTGCCATGAAGGCTACGGGCATCAGCATCTATCGCGTCATCGTGCCTGTGCTGGCGATTGCCGGGGTGCTCGCGGTAGGACTGTTCCTCTTCGACGAGAGCTACCTGCCCGGCGCAAACCGCCGTCAGGAGGCGCTGCTCAGCGTGATCAAGGGACGCCCGGCACAGACCTTCCTCCGTCCGGACCAGCAGTGGATCTTCGGTCAGCAGGAGCCTGGCAGACCGGGGCGCATCTACTTCTACCAGTTCTTTGATCCGGACCACGATCGCTTTGCCAACCTGTCTGTCTTCGAGTTCGATCCGGAGAACTTCTCGCTGACGCGGCGCATCTCCGCCAACAGCGTTCACTGGGATCCGCACCTGAACCAGTGGATCTTCGAAGACGGCTGGGATCGCCACTTTGAAGGAGAGGCAGTCAGCAGCTATGACCACTTTTCGCTCAGCACCTTCGCCAGCGTCAGCGAGCAGCCTGCCTACTTCAAGAAGGAGAACCACCAGTCTTCGGAGATGAGCTTCCTCGAGCTCACCCGCTATATCCATGACCTGCGGCAGAGCGGCTTCGACACCATGCGCCTACGCGTGCAGCTCGATCACAAGCTGGCCTACCCGCTGATCACCCTCATCATGGCTGTATTGGCGGTACCCTTCTCACTGTCCATGGGCAAGCGTGGATCGCTGACGGGCATAGCCGCAGCTATCGGCGTCGCGATCGCCTATTGGGTAGTCGCCGGGATCTTTGAAGCCATGGGCAACGTCAATATGCTGCCGGCATTCCTGGCAGCGTGGTCGCCCGATCTTCTGTTCGGACTCGCCGGGGGCTACCTGCTGCTGAAGACTCCTACGTAACAGTCCTTTGCACCAAAGGAGAAGCCTCGTGAATCGCTCTCGCATAGCGGCGCTCACCAGCATCATTGCCGCAACAACTCTATGGGGTGCAGGCGCCCAGAATGGACCGGAGACTGTCGCCACGGCTCACCGGGAGGTGTTGTTGCAGGCCGAGCAATCCTGGAACGGCAAACCGTATACACAGTATCCCAAAGGCCGCCCGGAGCTCACCATGCTCAAGGTGACGATTGCGCCGCATACAAAGCTGCCGTGGCACACGCATCCTATGCCGAATGCCGGTTACGTTCTCTCAGGTACGCTGACACTGCACGATAGAGCCAGCGGCAAGACCAGGGTCGTTCATCAGGGAGAGGCCTTCGCCGAATCGGTGAACGACGTTCATCGCGGCGAAGCCGGTGACGAACCCGCGGTGCTGCTCATCACCTACTCTGGCACTCCCGGCGTGCCAACATCCATTCCGGCCA
>JAOAPJ010000172.1 GCA_025462805.1 Acidobacteriaceae bacterium | reverse complement strand
GCGAAATACATCTTTACGCCGCTGGCGCTGAATGTGGTACTCGCGCTGGTTGCATCGTATGGGTTGTCCCGGACGCTGGTGCCGACGATGATGCACTTTCTCCTGCCGAAGGAGGTGCCGCTGTACCAGGGTCAAGAAGAGGAGTCGCCGCTCAGCCGAAGCTTTATCTGGCGATTCCACCAGAAGTTCGAGCATGGATTTGACCGGTTTGGGGAGAAGTACAAAGGCGGACTGGGGTGGGCTCTGGAGCACCGGGCAGTCACGCTCGTGGTGTTCGCCTTAGTTGTGCTGGGCTCGTTGGCGCTGATCCCGGTAATCGGCCAAGACTTTTTCCCGTATGTGGACTCGGGGCAGATGGAGTTTCACGTACGGCCACCGGTGGGAACGCGGATTGAAACGGCTATCGAGGTGTTCAAGCAGGTGAACGAGGAGATTCGGCGCGTCATTCCGCAGGAGCAGCTCCAGATGGTGGTGAACAACATCGGGCTGCCGCCCGGGGGCGTAAACCTGGCCTACTCGGCGAGCGATACGACGAGCAATGGGGATGGGGATGTACTTGTGCTGCTGGCGGCCAAGCACCGTCCGACACAAGAATGGATGCAGATGCTGCGGGATGATTTCGCGCAGACGTTTCCCCAGGAGACTTTCTTTTTCGAACCGGCGGATATCACCAATCAAACGCTGAACTTCGGGCTGCCCGCGCCGATCGATGTGCAGGTCCGAGGAAAGGACGCAGCGTCAACGGCGCAAATAGCCGAGACGCTGCAGGAGCAAATCAAGAATGTTCCAGGCGCAGCGGACGTGTTTATGCAGCAGGAGGTCACTGCGCCGAAGCTAAACATCAAAGTGGACCGGTTGAAGGCGCAGGAACTCGCGCTGACGGCGAGAGATGTCTCTGACAACGTGCTGCTGTCGCTTTCTGGAAGTGGGCAAGTTGCGCCGAATTTCTGGCTCGATCCGAAGACAGGCATTGAGTACCCGGTCATCGTGCAGGTGCCGCAGCACCGCTTGCACAATCTCGATGCGTTGGACCGGATTCCCATAACTTCGACGGCGACTGCGGCCACTGACCAGTTGCTAAGGAATGTGTCGGAGACGCAGCGACAGGTTGCACCGTTGACAGTTTCGCATTACAACGCGCTACCAGTGATGGATGTGTTCGCGAATGTGGAGCAGCGAGACCTGGGCGGGGTGGCAAGTGATGTAGAGAAGATCGTCAAGAAGAACTCGCAACACCTGCCGCCAGGGATAGAGATTATTCTGAGCGGTCAGGTGCTGACGATGAACACGTCCTTTCAGAACCTGGAGATCGGGATTGCAGCGGCGGTGGTCTTTGTGTATCTGCTGATGGCGATGAATTTTCAGTCATGGACCATCCCGTTCATCATCCTCATGGCGCTTCCGGGGGCATTTGCAGGGATTGTATGGATGTTGTTCCTGACCCAGACCACGTTCAACGTGCCATCGCTGATGGGGGCGCTGATGACGATCGGTATTGCGACCGCAAACAGCATTCTGGTGGTGACCTTCGCGAGCGACTCGCGAGCCGGGGGCGAAGGGAGCAAGGACGCGAAGCAGGCAGCACTGATCGCGGGTACGACGCGGCTGCGGCCGGTGTGCATGACGGCGCTGGCGATGATCATCGGCATGCTACCCATGGCGCTGTCGTTGGGTGAGGGCGGCGAGCAGAATGCGCCGATTGGACGCGCGGTAATTGGAGGTCTCTTGTTTGCGACGGTGGGAACGCTGTTTATCGTTCCGGTGATGTATTCGGTGTTTGGCAAAGAGCCGCCAGTGGACTGGGATAAGCGGATCGATGACGAGACGCAAGGAGCGTAGCAATGAGCGCAGGAGCCAGTACACCACCAAATCCGCCTTCAGAGGAACAGCATGATGAGCATCGGCTGCGGAGGCCCGGCCGGCGACTGCTATGGACTCTGATCGTGGTCGCAGTACTGGCTGTAGCCCTGCTGGTGGGATGGCTGCCCCACCAAAAACGTAATAAGGAAGTGGACGCCAAAGCTAAGCAGCAGCGGAACTCGGTGCCGGTGGTCGAGGTGCAGATCGTGCATGGTGCGAGCGCGGAGCAGGAGTTGACGCTGCCGGGTACGGTGACCCCGCTCAAGTCCGCGCATATTTACGCGCGAGCGTCCGGGTTTCTGACAGCGCGGTATGTGGACCTGGGCGACACCGTATGCAAGGGGCAGCTATTGGGGTTGATCTCGGCACCGGAGCTGGACACTATGGTGTCGCAGCAGACGGCAATGCTGCAGCAGAGCAAGGATGGCGTAGTGACTGCGCAGACAGCGCTGCGGCTGCAGCAGGTGACGTATGACAGAGTTCATACACTGGTGCTCCACGACATTTTGTCGAAGCAGGATGACGACACAGCACTGGCGGCCGTGGACTCGGCACAGTCGAACTTGCAGGCCGCGAAGAATGCAGTGAAGGCGGCGCAGGCGGCGCAGGCCCATGCGCAATCCCTGGCGGACTTTGAGCAGGTACGCTCACCGATCGAGGGCACGGTAACGGCACGCAACGTCGACGTGGGTAATTTTGTGTCTGCCTCCGGGGCTGCGCTGGGCACGACGCCTGTGCCTGCGGCCGGATCCACGGGTGGGCCGCCGACGGGTGGCGCGCAGGGGGGCGAATTATTCGATGTTGCGGACCTCCGCAGCCTGGAGATCTTTGTCGCGGTGCCGGAACAGGATGCACCGTTCGTGCAGACGGGCCAGCCTGTGGATCTGACTTTTTCCGAGATGCCGGGACAGACGTTCAGGGGCAAGGTGATCCGCAGCAGCGACTCTCTAAGCCAGCAGAGCCGGACGCTGCTCGCAGAGGTGCAGGTGAATGATAGGCAGCACCGATTGCGGCCAGGAATGTTTGCCTCGGCGCAGATGCACTATAGGGCCCCGAGCCCGGGTATTTTGATCTCCGGTGACAGTCTTCTTACCATGGCGCGCGGCGAGTTTGTACCAGTGGTGGAGAACAACGTAATCCAAATGCGGCTCGTGCATGTAGGGCGGGATCTGGGCACGCAGGTGTACATCGTCGCTGGGCTGAAGGATGGGGACCTGGTCGTTGTGAACCCCAATGATCTGGTGAAGGAAGGTGCCCGGGTAACCACGCGGTCCGCGCCCAAGGGTCAGCTTGGCGGGGGAGGCGGGTAGGAGCAAAGTGCGAAGCAGGGCAAGCAAGAGCAGCAGGATCGATTACAGAAGCACTGCCGGGAGAGGGGCCGCTCGACATGAGATGTTTCTTTCGTTGCTCCGTGGCACGACATGGCGCCGTGCAGGCTTTCAGATGGTGGATCGCGGGGTGCGCGCTCGTCTATGTGGCCGCGGCGCAGCAACCTTCTGGAACACTCCACAACACGGCAGGAGTTGCTGATGCGCCCCGGCCTTCCCTGTCGCTGGCGCAGACGCCATTGAGCGCGCCGCCTCCGGCGAATCCGC
>JAOAPJ010000104.1 GCA_025462805.1 Acidobacteriaceae bacterium | reverse complement strand
GCCCGGGGCGAGACTCCGGTGGCGCCGGCGAAGGCAAAGAAACAGAAGGGCCTGGGATCTTGACGCGTGGCAACATGATCCGCTCCTTCCACTGGCTCCGGTCTGCGACGGCTTTGAGCGGGTTCGGCACTCTGTTGCTGTCCCTGCCTGGTACCCTGGCAGCCCAACAGGCCGCCCCGCCCGCCGTGACTCCTCATCCAGCGCCGGAGGCAATGCCGGAGACGACGTTCGATGTGCCGCAGGCCGTCCGCACCGCTCTGGCCTTCCCGCGCTACGCGCTCGACGTCAAGCTCGAGGCGGCCAGTGCCGCCATGCACGTGCGGGCCATCGTGACGGTGAAGAACACCAGCGCCGCTCCCCTCGCCACCATCCCGCTCCAGATCTCCTCAACCCTCGCCTGGGAGACGATCGAAGCCGATGGCAAGAAGCTGTCCTTCGCGCGACACACCGTGGACACCGACGCCGACCACACTGGCGCAATGAACGAGGCATGGATCACCCTGGGGACGCCGCTCGCACCAGGAGAGTCGCGCACCCTGACCGTCTTCTATGGCGGCACGCTGAGTCCGAGCGCGCAGCGCCTGGAGCGCATTGGCACCCCGCACGACATTGCGATCCACTCCGACTGGGACGGCATCCGCGAAGATTTCACCGGGCTGCGCGGCTTCGGCAATGTCCTCTGGTACCCCACCTGCGCTCCTCCGGTGGCTCTGGGCGAAGGCGACCGCCTCTTTAGTGAGATTGGAGAGATCAAGCAGCGCGAGAGTGGCGCTCCTGTCGCTATGACGGTGACAGAAGAGTTTGCTGGAGATGCTCCCAACGCCGCCTTCCTGGATGGCGTCCCGGTGCCGGTGCGGCTGGATGCCGAGCAGAAGGGCGACCTGCCGGGGGTGGTGAGCGCCAGCCTGCCCGAGACGCCGCTCGGGTTCACTTCGCCCAGCCTCTTCCTGGCGCACCGTACGCTCGAGTCCGGCAATAACCTGCGCCTCTACGCCCGCCAGGGCGATGCCGCCGCAACCCAGGCGTACATGACCGCCGCGTCCATTCTGACGCCGCAGCTCACCGACTGGCTCGGTTCGCAGCCGAAGGGGCAGCTCTCCGTGCTCGACCTGCCGGAGGCCGACGACAGTCCTGCGGAGGAGCGCGCCCTGTGGCTGACCAACATCGCGAGCGTTGACCCGAAGCGCCTGGAGCCGCCAATGAGCCACGTGCTGACGCACGCCTGGTTCACCTCGCCGCGCCCCTGGCTGTCTGAGGGTGTGGCCCAGTTCATGGCATCGCTGTGGACCGAACATCAGTTAGGTAGGGAGACGGCGATCACGCAACTCGATAACCTGCGCGGCGCGCTCAGCCTGGCCGAGACGGCGGATCCTGACCACGATCCGGGCCAGCCACTCATCTCTGCCAAGGACCCCATCTTCTATCGCACCAAGGCGACCTACGTGTTCTGGATGTTGCGCGGCATCGTCGGTGACAAGCCGCTGGCGGCGGCGCTGCGCGAGTACGACGCCACTCAGGGCACCTCACCCGCCTACCTGCAGCACCTGCTGGAACGGGCCGCGAACCAGCCGCTGGACTGGTTCTTTCGCGACTGGGTGGACCGCGATCGCGGGCTGCCGGCGCTCTCGGTCGAGAACGTCACGCCCAGCCGGGGCAGCGGCGAGGACAGCTATATCGTCGCCGTCACAGTGGCAAACTCTGGAAGCGCCGTGGCCGATGTGCCGGTCACCATCTACTCGGCCGACGCAACTGTGACCGAGCGCATGCGCATCGACGGCAAAGGCCGTGCCACGCGCCGCTTCCTGGTACACGGCGCGCCGGACCAGGTGCAGGTGAACGATGGCACCACGCCGGAGACCGAGGCCAGTGTGCACCGGCGGAACATCGTGGAGCGCGCCCCGCAGTAACGCCCTGTCTGGCCTGAGGCCGATCTTATGGAGTCTCAATCACCGGCGCCGCCAGGGTCCCAGTCAGCGTGTGGGCGACAGCCGTGTCTGTCGTCGCCGTCCCGATCTTCAGGTGTAGCGAGCGATCCCGGCCGATGGTGCCGGTCACCGGCGCCGTCGCACCCTCGGCAGCAACGTCGCTATTCGTCACCGTTAGAGTGCCTTTTGTCACCGTGCCTGCGCCGCTCCAGCGGTCGAACTCGCGCATGGGCGACGCGGTAAGCTCGGGCAAGGCACCGTTGGTCCACTCCCATGCCAGGATCCCGCGGGCAGAGCTGCTGAGATCGCCGGGCGTCGCGCCCTTCATCGACAGCCTGCCGGAGACATCGAGCACGCCTGGTCCCCAGTTCTCATCGAGTAGCTGCGAGAGCTCCGGCGCGTTCACATCATTGAGCTGCCAGTCCATCTGGTAAGTGGGCGCGCTATCGAGCGCGATAGTGCCCCGCGCGTGCACGGTGCCTCCGAGCACCTTGCCATCGAAGCCGCGAAGCTGCAGTGTGCCGCCGCGCAACGTGAGGCCCGCTGAGGCGCCGGTAACCTCGACCGTGCCCATGGCCAGCAGGCCGACGTGCACAGTGCCATCGAGCAACGGCCACTCGTGACTGCGGATGCGAACGCGACTGATCAGTTCCGCCACGACACCCTCATCCTCACCACGTAAGGACGCAGCCAAGCCGCCGATGCTGGCCGCGGGAGCAGTAAGGTCAAAGCTGCGCGGACAGGGA
>JAOAPJ010000063.1 GCA_025462805.1 Acidobacteriaceae bacterium | reverse complement strand
CATGCGCGGCCGGCGTCGACCGCACCAGCACCGCATGCGCGAGAGCAGCGTGCGGTAGCAACAGGCAGAGAAAGCCGATGAGCGTTGCCATCCCCGCTCTGCGATGAAAGATCCTAAGGAAATCCATGCCCATCAGATGATCAACCCGCCGAGAGGATCGCAAAAACCCCAGCCGACGCCTTCTGCGCGTCAAATCGATGCCGCCCGCTCGGAGTGCCCACTCACCTCGGTCGCGCGTGCCTCTGCGAATGCCGCTGCGCCGATCAGCGCCGCACGGCTTTCCAGGATCACGCGCACCGGCGCCTGCACCAGCAGATCGCTCAGCCTGCCCTTATCGGTGAAGGCCTTCATGAAAGTGCCATCCTGCAGCTTCTTCATGATCTTTGGCGCGATGCCGCCACCCAGGTACACGCCGCCCGTTGCCAGCACCTTCAGCGCCAGGTTTCCCGCCTCGGCGCCATAGGCCCCCACCACGATGTCCAGCGTCTTCACGCAGATCTCGCTCGCGCCGGACTCGCCCAGCTCGCCAATCACCGCGTTCGGATCCTCCGTCTCCATGCGCTCGCGCAGCCACTTTGGCTCGTCCATCTTCTGCTCGTCGCGCAGGTAGTCATACACCGTCTTGATGCCGACCCCGGCAATCACGCGCTCATAGCTCACTCGGCCGCCCAGCTTCTTCTGCAGGTGCCGCAGCAGGCCGACGTCATCCTCATTGCGCGCGGCAAAATCGCAATGCCCGCCCTCGGACGCCATCGGAATATGCCGCTTCCCATTCCACACCAGGAAGGCCTCGCCCAGCCCGGTGCCCGCCGAGATCAGCGCCCGATTGCCCGCGGCGCTCGAGTCCCCCGCGCTCAACGTGAAGACCTGGTCCGCCTTCAGCTCCGGAATGCCGTAGCCATTCGCCTCCAGGTCGTTGATCAAAAACACATGATCGATCCCCAGATCCAGCGACAGCTTGCGGCTATCCAGCGTCCACGGCAGGTTAGTCAGCCGCAGCATGCCCTGGCGCACCGGCCCCGGCACGCCAAAGCAGGCGGCAGAGATGTTCCCGTCCTGCTTGTTCTCTGCCACGAACTCGCGGACGATCGCCTCCAGCCCCGGATAATCTTTGGCGGGATACCGCTGCTCCGCCATGTGGTGCAGATTGCCGCCTTGAAAGTCGAACAACGCAAGCGCCACCTTGGTGCCGCCAACATCGCCAGCCAGAATCAATGGGAAACCTCCAGCACCCCTTGCCCGTCTGCGTTCGGCGGAGGAAGCAGCGCCGCCGCATCACGGTCCAGCAGCAGCGTCAGCCGGCCAGATGCCGGGCGGATCAGCTGCGAGGGGAGCGCTTCGGGATCGTATCCGCCCAGAAACACGCGGCGCAAGGTCTCTGCCTTCGATCCGCCCTTCACCAGAAAAGAGACGTCCTGCGCCTGGTTGATCACCGGCCAGGTCAAGGTCAGCCGCCAGGTATCCTTCTGCGGCACCTGGTTGGCCACCGCGATGCGGCCCATCTCATGCAATGCCTCCGTGTGCGGAAACAGTGACGCCGTATGCCCGTCATCCCCCATACCCAGCGAAACCAGGTGGAAGGTCGGCATCTCCGCGCCTTCCAGACGCAGCGCCTGGCGGATCGCCGACTCATACCGCGCCGCCGCCACCTCCGGTTCCAGCTCACCCTCAAAGCGAAACACCTGCGACGGCTCGATCGGCACCTTGTCCAGCAGCGCCGCCTTGGCCATGCCATAGTTGCTCTCCTTGTCCGTCGGCGGCACACACCGCTCGTCCACGAAGAAGAAGTCCAGCCGTTCCCACGGCACCATCGCCCGATACGGGTGCGAATCGTCGGCCAGCAGCTCGAAGATCGCCTTCGGTGTCGTTCCGCCCGAGAAGGCCACGTTGATTCGCTGCGAGATCGGCACCTTCACTCCGAACTCTGCCAGCTTGTTCGCGTAGTAGCTCGCCGCGCCTTCGTTAAAGCCGGCGTTGTCGAAGACCCGATAGATAACCGTGAGCGGCTTCGGCACGCTTACTCCTTCCGCCACGCGCGTCCATCCCGCGCCAGCAGCTCATCGGCGGCCTTTGGACCCCAGGTGCCGGCCGGATAGTTCGGAAAGTCCGTCGGCCTGTGCTTTGCCCACATTTCGAGCAGCGGCGTCAGCAGCGCCCAGGTCGTCTCCACTCCCTCGCGGTGCGCAAACAGCGTTCCGTCGCCGATCATCGCATCCAGCAGCAGCCGCTCGTATCCGTTTGCCGAGTTCTTCCCGAAAGCCTCCGAGTAGCTGAAGTTCATAATCACCGGGCACACTTCCATGTTCGGGGTTGGCACCTTCGCGCCGAAGCGCAGCGAGATTCCCTCGTCCGGCTGGATCCGCATGCTGATGATGTTCGGCTGCAGCTCGCTGCACTTGCCGCCCAGCTCCTTGAACAGCAACTGCGGTGGTTGCTTGAACTGGATCGCGATCTCGGTCGACCGCTTGGCCAGCCGCTTCCCCGCCCGCACATAGAAGGGGACCCCCGCCCATCGCCAGTTATCGATCTCCAGCCGGAGAGCCGCGTAGGTCTCGGTCACCGAGTTCGGGTCGACGCGATCCTCCTGCCGGTAGCCCTTCACCTCTTTGCCGTTCACCTTGCCCGGGCCATATTGTCCGCGCACCGAATCTTCCATGCGGATCGGCTGGATGGCACGCCACACCTTCACCTTCTCCCGTCGTAGCGTGTCCGCCTCAAAGGAAATCGGGGGCTCCATCGCCACAAAAGACAGCAGCTCCATCACATGGTTCTGCACCACGTCGCGCAGGGCGCCCGCTGTCTCGTAGAAGGGCCCGCGACCCTCGATGCCGATCTCCTCCGCCGCCGTGATCTGTACGTGATCGACATAGTTACGATTCCACACCGGCTCAAAGATCCCATTGCCGAAGCGGAACACCAGTATGTTCTGCACCGTCTCCTTGCCCAGGTAGTGGTCGATGCGGAAGACCTGCTCTTCGCGGAACACCGCGTTCACGTCATCGTTCAGCTTGCGCGCGGACTCCAGATCATGGCCGAACGGCTTTTCGATGATGCAGTGCACCGTCCCCTTCTCCGGCTGCGCCATCTTGTGCTCGCCGAGCTGCTGCATGATATCGGCGAAATACTCCGGCGCCACCGCGAGGTAGAACAGCCGGTTGCCCTTTGTCCCCTGCTTCTGGTCAATCTCGCTCAGCAGCTTGTTCAGTGCGGTGTAGCCCTCATGGTCGTCGAAGTTCATCTGGTGATACTTCACCTTCTTGATGAACTTATCGAGCTTTGCATCACCCTCCTCCGCACCGCCAAACTGCGTGATCCCCTCGCGCATGTCCTTCGCGAAGCTGTCCCCCAGCGGCCGCCGCGCCACACCCACTACCGCGAACTGCTCCGGCAGCAGGCCCGCCTGCTCCAGATGGAACAGCGCGGGCAGCAGCTTGCGCTTAGTCAAGTCTCCTGAAGCGCCAAAGATCACCACTACTGTCGGCTCCGGCGTGCGCTCCGCTCCTCGGGTTACGCTCCGGGAACCGTGCTCCACCTGCGCCTGTGTCACCGCTGCTGCTGCCATCGT
>JAOAPJ010000046.1 GCA_025462805.1 Acidobacteriaceae bacterium | reverse complement strand
GTGGTAAATCGCCGCATATCATATTCGCGGACGCGAACCTAAGTGCGGCAGCGGATGCTGCGACGGTCGCCATCTTCGAAGGAACAGGTCAATCGTGCACGGCGGGGTCGCGCCTTTTTGTGCAACGGAAGATCTACGACGAGTTCATATCGCTGATCCTGGAGCGAACTCGCGCATTGCATGTTGATCTGCCCGACGCCCCCGGTGCGCAGCTTGGCCCGAGCGCGAATTTCACCCAGCGGGAGTACGTGGAGAAGCTGGTGGAAGGCGCTCGCAAGGATGGTGCAGAAATCCTGATTGGAGGTACGCGACCATCGGAGCCACGGCTGGCGAAAGGGGCGTTCTATATGCCGACGATTGTTGCCGGTATCACGAACAGGGCGAACATTGCGCAGCAGGAGATCTTTGGTCCGGTGTTATGCGCCATGCCGTTCGAAGACGAAGACGATTTAATGCAGCAGGCCAACGACACGAGCTACGGTCTGGCCTCCGGCATTTGGACCTCCGACTACAAACGCGCTTGGAGGATAGCCCGCGGGCTGCAAGCTGGGATGGTCTGGATCAATACTTATAAACAGTTCTCGACGGCGGCTCCATTTGGAGGATTTAAAGACAGTGGGCTTGGCCGGGAGAAGGGCTTGCAAGGTATCCGAACCTACCAACAAGTAAAGACACTCTGCTGGAGCATGTCGGACACCTTCGATGGTGGCTTCAGTATTGCCAAGTGATTCAGATGCAGAGCAATTCAGAAAGGAACGTACATGGCGGATAGCCAAGTGCAGTTGGCTCGCGCGACCTCCGCGTTAAAGGGAGCCGAGTACATCGCGGAGTTCTTAGTCCAGCAGAAGGTGCCTTATGTCTTCGGGGTATGCGGGCACGGTATTCTCGGACTTCTTGACGGATTGTTCGACCGGCAGAATGACATCAAAACGATATCCGTGCACCACGAGGCTGCGGCCGGTTTTATGGCCGAAGCATATTTTCGCATCACGCAAAGGCCAGTGGCTACGTACACCTCGTGCGGTCCAGGATCAGCAAATCTTCTTCTAGCCATCGCAGCCGCCTTCGCCGATTCTTCGGCGATGCTCAATATCACCGGGAATGTGCCAACAAGCCAATGGAACCGTGGTCCGTTCCAGGAGACTGGCAGATATTTCCAGGGCGATTTTGTCAACGCCGTCCGTCCATACGTGAAGCGGAGCTTTCAACCGACCCGCCCGGAGATGCTCCCTCTTGCTCTCCGGCAAGCCTTTGCATTGATGACCAATGGCCGACCCGGCCCGGTGAATATCGATGTGCCACTCAACGTCTTTGTAGAGCTGGTCGATGAAAAGGCGGCACAAAACGAGAATGATTGGCCGGCCGCAGATTGGACGCGGCCTGCGGCCAGTCCAGCAGCGGTGGACGAGGCTCTGAGCCTCCTGCGCACTGCGGAGCGGCCGGTGATTGTTGCAGGGCACGGGGTTGAGCTAAGCGGCGCCGAACCGGAGCTGCTCATGTTCGCGGAAGCATTTCGCATTCCGGTTGCTACTACTCCCTTCGGGAAAGGCGTCTTCGATCCACGTCATGCTCTCAGCCTGGGACCTACCGGCCGCAACGGCTCATACATGGCGAACGCAGCGTGCCGCAACGCGGACGTCATTCTCGGCCTGGGAACCCGCTTGGATGACAGAGCAACAAGCGCTTGGCTTCCCGGATTCACTTTCAACGTTCCGCCCAGCAAGTTGATTCATGTCGATCTCGACCCAACCGAGATTGGCCGGAATTTTCGGCCCGAGCTGGGGATCATCAGCGACGCAAGAGTGTTCCTACAACAGCTCCTTGCAGCACCCCGCGGCGATATGAACGGCAGGCGGGAATCCTGGCTCGAACGCATTGACGGATGGCGGAAGCGTTGGGAGGCGGCAACCGTGCCTCCCCGCAGCTCGGACGCGATCCCGATTCGGCCAGAGCGCGCCGTATCGGATTTGCGAAGGGTTGTGCCGGCTGATGGCATCGTACTGGCCGACGTCGGGGTTCACCATAACTGGATGGTTGCTGAGTACGAAGGCTGGAAGACGCGGACTTTCCTTCAAACGTGGGGCTTTGCTTCCATGGGGTTCGCCGTAGCTGGATCGCTCGGCGCCAAGCTAGCTGCACCCGATCGGCCTGTCGTCGCGGTCTGCGGAGACGGTGCATTTATGATGAACGCGAGCGCCGTGCTTACCGCAGTCGAGTACGACATTCCGGTGGTATGGCTTGTGTGGAATAACTTCGGGTATTGCTCAATCCGCGACCAGCAGCGCGGCTACTTTGGGAGCAATCGGGAGATAGCTACGAGCTTTACCGATGTGAATGGAGACTTGATTTCTGCGGATTACGCGATGATGGGGCGGTCCATGGGTGCCCAAGGCGAACTTGTTGAAAGACCGGGCGATCTAGCCCCGCAGCTTGAGGCCGCGATCGCATCCGGCCGTCCTACCGTTCTCGATGTGCGCATCGACCGTGAGATCCGTCCTCTTGCAACCGGGAGCTGGGATCTTCCACCCCTTCCCCATCCGATGCCCAACTTCGGCTGGGGCGAGGACGAATGAAGATAGTTGACAAGTTGCAGGAGTGGACGCCATTCTTCTGCCCGCCTGCCGTTGCTGTCGCTCGTCAAGATGAGATGGAGCGCAGCAACTCAGTACCGATACCAGAAGGGGGACCACATTGGGTTATCAGGGAGCGGAGCAGCAACTCACTATAGCCAAAGTTGGGTCGCTGTGGTCCGGCAAGCGCTTCTATATCGCCGCCCTCTTGTTCCTCAATCTCTTCATCAACTACGTCCATCGTTTCAGCCTGTCGGTGGCTGCACCAGCCATTGCGAAGGACTTTGGATGGGATGCCGGGAAGATGGGCATCCTTTTCTCCTCCTATCAATGGACCTATTGCCTCTTTATATTGCTCTGGGGCTGGATGGCGGATCGAGTTGCAACCCGCTGGATCAACGCTCTGGCCGTGACGATCTGGTCGATTGCTGGAATCTTCACCGGCCTAGCAACAACGTTCGGAGGGATGCTCGCCACAAGACTGGTTCTGGGAGGTCTTGAGGCGTCTTCGTTTCCTGTTTCAGGCAAGGTGGTCAGACAATGGTTTCCGCCGGATGAACGCGGACTCGCAACTGCCATCTTCAATGCCGGGACATTCGCCGGACCCGCCTTTGCTGCGCCATTCGTGGCCTGGTTATTGGTGACCGCCGGCTGGCGGGTGTCGTTCATGATTACCGGCTCTTTGGGTTTTATCTGGGTCTTCTTATGGCTGAAGTTATTCAGAGTGCCCTCCAAATGCGTATGGCTGCCCGAAGAGGAACGAAACTATATCCTGGCCCAAACCGACTTCCGGCCCGCTGCCGCTTTCCGCGCTAAGGGTACCTTGATACGGCTCATGAATCGGCGGACCATGTGGGGTCTCTTTTTGACCCAGGGATGCTGCGCGTACACCATGCTTCTATTCCTGTTCTGGCTTCCGTCCTACCTCGTCCAATCAAGGCATATGGCTTTGGCCAGGGCCAGTTGGTTTACCTCGGTGCCGTATGTGTTTGCAGTGGTATTTGGGCTCTTCGTGGGTAGATTAAGTGACCGTCTGCTAACCCAGGAAACCGTCAGACAGGGGAGGCGGAGGAGGCTGGTCATCATATTCATCGTGCTTTCCAGCACTATTCTACTGACCAACGTCATACGAAATGAATATCTATTGTTGTGCCTTATTTCGGTATCGCTAGCATGTATTTCCAGCGCGCTGTCCTTAAACATCGCGCTTACTAACGATCTTGTATGGGACGCACAAATGGTCGGCACAGCAACGGGCTTCATAATCCTGGGCGGCAACATCTTTGGATCGCTGATGCCAATTGCTACCGGGTACATCGTCAGAAACACTGGCAGCTTCGACACCGCATTCTACTTGGCCGGGTTTCTGTTGCTCTTGGCGGCCGTGATCTGTTTCACAATGACGCGCGAGCCGCTCAGCTTCAATGACGCTACATCATAGAGAGTGAACGACGTGACCAAAGGTGCTGGTCAGGCATGGCCTATAAGGATGGTGTCCCCGCTAGAGCCGGGGATCGTATG
>JAOAPJ010000042.1 GCA_025462805.1 Acidobacteriaceae bacterium | reverse complement strand
CGACGGGGTCAGCTATACCTTCGACAGCCTGAAGGACCTGCTCGCCAAGGCCACGCCTGCGCGTGCGGGTGATGTACTGGCCGGCGTCGCGGCGCGATCCTCGGTGGAGCGGGTTGCGGCGCAGATTATCCTGGCCGACCTCCCACTCCGGGCGTTCCTCCAAGTACCGTTGATCCCCTACGAGTCCGACGAGGTCACGCGCCTGATCTTCGACAGCCATGACCCCGCTGCATTTGAACCCGTGCGCAGCCTGACCGTCGGAGACTTCCGCAACGCCTTGCTCTCTGACGCGATGACGAGAGAAGAGCTGGCCGCACTTGCCCCTGGCCTGATGCCGGAGATGGCCGCCGCCGTGTCGAAGCTGATGCGGGTGCAGGATCTGATCTCAGTCGCGCGGAAGATCCGCGTGGTCACGCGTTTTCGCACCACTGTGGGTCTTCCGGACCGGCTCTCCACGAGGCTGCAGCCGAACCACCCTACGGACGACGTACTCGGTATCGCGGCTGCCATCGTGGATGGGCTGCTGCTCGGCTCTGGCGACGCGGTTATCGGCATCAACCCCGTGGCGGATGATGTCGCGAGCACAACGCGATTGCTGCGCCTGATCGACGCTGTCCGGCAGCGCTACGCGATACCGACGCAGAGCTGCGTGCTGGCCCACGTGACAACGCAGATGGCGGCGATGGAACAGGGTGCTCCCGTCGATCTGGTCTTTCAATCGATCGCAGGAACGGAGAAGGCGAACGCGTCCTTCGGCATCAATCTCGCAATGCTGCGTGAGGCGAACGAAGCGGCGCGCGCGCTCCATCGTGGCACGGTGGGCGACAACGTGATGTATTTCGAGACCGGTCAGGGCAGCGCGCTCTCTGCTAACGCACACCACGGCCTCGATCAACAGACCTGTGAGGCACGCGCGTATGCAGTCGCGCGCGCCTTCTCGCCCATGCTGGTCAATACTGTGGTCGGCTTCATCGGCCCCGAGTATCTCTATGACGGCAAGCAGATCCTGCGTGCGGGTCTGGAAGATCACTTCTGCGGCAAGCTGCTCGGGCTGCCGATGGGCTGCGATGTCTGCTACACCAATCACGCCGAGGCCGACCAGGACGATATGGACACGTTGCTGACGCTGCTCGGCACGGCGGGCGTGAACTACATCATGGGAGTGCCCGGCGCAGATGACGTGATGCTGCAGTACCAGAGCACGTCCTTCCATGACGCGTTGTATCTGCGCAAGGCTTTGTGGCTGCGGCCGGCACCGGAGTTCGAGGCCTGGCTGGAGAGCGATCTCCCACACCAACTCGCGTTGCCCGCCGAAACGCAATTGCTGGCGAGTACGGTATGAACCGCATACTGCGTCGCGCGCCTGCGAGCCTGCGTGAACTGACTCCGGCACGCGTGGCGCTGACACCGGCAGGGGACAGCATCGCGACAGACGAGGTGCTCGCCTTCCAGCTTGCACACGCCAAGGCGCGCGACGCAGTTCATGCTCGATTGGACGCCCCCGATTTCGCACTTCGCCTCTCTGCCAAGCTCGCTCGTGTTGGCGCAGCGAACATCCCCGTGGTCGAACTACGATCGAATGCACCTGACCGAGCGGCCTACCTGCGCAATCCTGACCTCGGCCGCACGCTGCGTCCCGATTCTGCCGCACAACTGGCCCGCGGCTCGTTTGATCTCGCCGTGGTGATCGCAGACGGTCTCTCTGCGCTGGCGGTCGAGCGCAATGCGATTCCGCTGATCGCATCGCTGCTGCCCTTGCTCATTGCAGACCAGTGGTTGATCGCGCCGATCGCCGTTGTCGTGCAAGGACGCGTCGCAATCGGTGATCCAATCGGCGAGGCCTTGGGAGCACGTTGCAGTCTGGTCCTGATCGGTGAGCGCCCCGGACTCACCTCCCCGGACAGCCTGGGCGCGTACCTCACGTGGGCTCCGCGGCCGGGTCGCACGGATGCGGAGCGGAATTGCCTGTCCAACATCCGCTCGGGTGGCCTCGATGCAGATACTGCTGCTGCTCGCCTGCACTGGCTGCTGCGTGCAGCTCGCAACAGGCAGCTCAGTGGCATCGCTCTCAAAGAAGGCTCGCTGGAGTTGGAAGGCGATGGTAGACGACGGGACCGGGCGGCCGTCCCCCCACTTACCCTGAGTTAGGACGATCTGCTGCCCGCAGTCGGTCGAACGCTGCGGCTTTGACCGGGCGAATCAGGCGCAGCGTTGCTCTGCTACTCTTTAGGGTTTGCACATCTGCAGGTAAGGAAACATAGCGCAATGGCTTTCAAGTTCAAGGGCGTCGATTTCATCGGCTTCGATTCCATGCTCTCCGATGATGAGCGGATGGTTCGCGACACGGCTCGCCGCTTCATCGAAGACAACCTGATCCCCATCATCGAAGAGTGCAATCGCGAAGGCCGCTTCCCCCGCGAGTTGGTGAAGCCCATGGGAGAGATGGGCTTCTTCGGCGCCAATCTGCATGGCTACGGCTGCGCCGGCATGTCGAACGTGGAGTACGGACTGGTGACGCAGGAGCTGGAGCGCGGCGATTCCGGCATCCGCTCCTTTGTCAGCGTGCAGTCCGCGCTGGTGATGTACCCCATCTACAGCTTCGGCTCAGATGAGCAGAAGGATGAGTGGCTGCCCAGACTCGCGACCGGCGAAAAACTCGGCTGCTTCGGCCTTACGGAGCCTGACTTCGGCTCGAACCCAGGCGGCATGCGGACACGCGCACGGCGGGACGGCTCGGACTACATCCTCAATGGCGAGAAGATGTGGATCACCTCGGGCTCGATTGCGGATGTCGCTGTGATCTGGGCCAAGGTGGAGGACGAGGACGATCGCGTCCGCGGCTTCCTTGTGCCAACGAAGACGCCAGGCTTTCGCGCGTATGACGTGCATGGTAAGTGGTCGCTGCGCGCCTCGGTCACCTCGGGGCTTGCACTGCAGGATGTGCGCCTGCCGGAGTCGGCTCTGCTGCCCGGCTCAGGCGGCTTGAAGTCGCCTCTGATGTGTCTCAACCAGGCACGGTATGGCATCGGGTGGGGCGCGCTGGGCGCCGCCATGTCCTGCTACGACACAGCCCTTCAGTACTCACTCATGCGGAAGCAGTTCCGCGATCAGCCGATCGCGAGCCACCAACTGGTGCAGGAGAAACTTGCCTGGATGATCACGGAGATCACCAAGGGCCAGTTGCTCTCCCTCCAAGTGGGCCGGCTCAAGGACGCAGGCAAGGTCGCCCATGAACATATCTCGATGGCAAAGCGGAACAATGTTGCCATCGCGCTGGAATGTGCGCGGATGGCGCGCGATGTGCTCGGTGCCAACGGGATTACTGACGATTACCCGGTCATGCGCCACATGATGAACCTGGAATCTGTGAAAACCTATGAGGGCACACAGGATATTCACACGCTGATCATCGGACAGGCGATCACCGGAATTGCCGCATTTTGAGCTTGCGTGCGATGCATACGAAGTAGCAATGATGCAGGAATGTGGGCCCCACATTGGTTTAGCAACTTGCTCCTCCCAAAGTCGTCTAAATGGGCAAGGAAGAGTATTCTTGGCGCTCATAACCACATCCGCCGCAGCACTCAAAAAGCTGCACTTCACGCGCAAGCCGGAGTTCGATGCGCTTCGCGGGTTGTTTCTTGTCTGGATGACGCTCACCCACCTGCCCACGCGGATGAGCGATCTGGTCAACCAGCCGTTCGGCTTTGTGTCCTCCGCAGAGGGCTTCGTCTTCCTCTCTGCCCTGCTGGTTGGCCGCGTCTACATGCGGCAGGCACTCGAAAAAAGCGACGCCTTGCGCAGCAGACTGTGGAAACGCGCTTTGAAGGTCTACGCCTATCACGTAACGCTGCTGCTTCTCGCATTCACCTTCGCAGCAGCCTTCGCTGTGGTCCGGCATCGCGCCGCGCTGGAGAACCTGCTCAACTTCTACCTGGCCCATCCAGGCGTCGCCATCATTGGCTCTCTGCTGCTGATCTACTGCCCGCCCTTGCTCGACATCCTTCCCTTATATGTCATTTTTTTGGTCGCCTCGCCGCTCGCGTTCACCATCGCGGCGCGGCGCGGCTGGCGACCGGTCGTGGTATGCAGCTCCATCATCTGGCTGCTTGCTCAATTTCACCTGCGGATCTGGGTGCATCAGGTTGTCACACACGCCACCCATCTGCCGATCCCGCTGCAGGAGACGGGGGCTTTCGATCTGTTTGCCTGGCAGTGGGTGTGGATTATGGGCATGTGGCTGGGCGCGCGCTCCCTCGAAGGGGAGCTGCCGTTGCGCCATATCCCGCACTGGGTCCGCTGGGCGGCGGGTGCTGTCTGCGTCTTCTTCCTTGGTGTGCGCCACAACTGGTGGGGTCCGGCCCTGACGCAGCAATCCCTGGGGATGATGCTCGACAAGTGGCAGATAGCACCGCTCCGGCTGCTGAACCTCGTCGCATTCGTGATCGTCCTCTACGGCCTGCGGGGCGCCGTGCGATGGCTCATCTCACGCGAGCCGTTTATCACGCTGGGACGCGCGTCCCTCGAGGTCTTCTGTGCGCATCTGCTCTTCGTCTTTATAGGGCTGGCTCTGCTTTACGGAGAGGTGCCACAGTTGCACGGCATCTACGCACTCGCGCTGCTTACCGTGACCTTCCTCGCGCTGATCTATGTCGCGCAGCGGCAGGTGCGCCGCAAGCACAAAGAGAAGGACCGCGGCGGCCTGGACACCAAGGTGGCCGATACCGCTCCGCTCGGAAGCGCCTCGACTAGAGGCCGGCAGTTCGCAGCCAGGGCGGGGGAACTTTGACCGAAGCCATCCCGGCAGCCATTGCGGCCTGAATGCCCATATCCGTGTCCTCGAAGACGAGACACTCCGCGGGAGCCACGCCAAGGCGGGCAGCGGCGGTCAGGAATGGTTCCGGATGCGGCTTTGCCCGTTCATAGTCCCCGGCGCAGACCATCACCTCGAAGCGGTCCAGCAGGTCCAGCGCCTCCAGTGAGGCCCTCACTGATTCACGCGTACTTCCCGAAACCACCGCGAATGGAATCGTGCCGTGGCTCGCATGAATGTGTTCCAGCACCTCCGGAACAGCCTGCAACTCCGGCAGCGCGGTGAAATAGAGCGACTCCTTGTGCCGGTGAACCTCATCCACCGGCATGGTCAGCCCATACATCTGATTGAGGCTCGCGATGATCTCATCCACCGGCATGCCGCCCCAGGCATAGAAGAGCTCGTCCTCGAACGGGCAGTTCCATGCGGAGAGTGCCTGCCTCCACGCGGTCAGGTGGAGTGGCATCGAATCGACGATCGTGCCATCGCAATCAAACAAATAGGCCGCAAACTCGCCCGGCGGCAATGTCAACTTCAAAGAGCTCTCCTTGTAGGTTAGCCCTTCGAGTCGGGCCGCCCAGACTTCCTATAGTTACGATTTAGACGGCGACGGTGAAGCTCTCTTCCGTGCGGATGACCGGACGATAGAGTGTGTCCCGCTCAAAGGGTTCACGGTCTGCCTCGCGGATCAGCCTGATCAGATCACTGCGACGCATGCCCTGTGGTGTGCTGGCTCCCGCGTCGTGATAGATCTTTTCTTCGATCACCGTTCCGTCGATATCGTCCGCTCCGAACCGCAGCGCCACCTGAGCAATCCCTGCTGTCATCATTTGCCAATAGGCCTTGACGTGGGGAAAGTTGTCGAGCATCAGGCGGCCGACCGCAATCTGCCGGAGATCGGTAAGCCCCGTGGTGCGAGGCAGGTGCTGCAGGGGTGTGTTATCCGGATGGAACGCCAGGGGGATGAAGGTCTGGAAACCACCCGTGTCGTCCTGCACCTCGCGCAGCCGCAGCATGTGGTCGACGCGATCTTCGTCGTTCTCCACATGGCCGTAAAGCATGGTGGCATTGGAACGCAGGCCCAACTTATGTGCGGTGCGTGCCGTCTCCAGCCACTCGCTGCCATCGATCTTGTGATCGCAGATGATGTGGCGTACGCGATCGGAGAATATCTCTGCTCCCCCGCCCGGCATCGAGTCCACGCCCGCTGCCTTCAGCTTGATCAAGACTTCAGTAATGGTGAGCTTGGCGCGGCGCGCCAGGAAAGAGATCTCCACCATGGTGAAGGCCTTGATATGCACTTTGGGGAAGCGCTTCTTGAGCCCTCCGACCAGGTCAAGAAAGTATTCGAGCGGTAGATCAGGATGCAGACCGCCGACAATGTGAAACTCGGTGACGGCCTCGTGATATCCGCTGGCCGCAGCCGTCCACGCCTCCTCAAGCGCCATCGTGTACGCGCCGGCATCGTCCTTCTTGCGACCGAAGGCACAGAGTCTGCAGGCGGCCACGCAGACATTGGTTGGATTAATATGGCGGTTGACGTTGAAGTAGGTGATGTCCCCGTGCAGTGACTCGCGCACCCAGTTAGCCAGCCAGCCCACAGCCAGCACATCTGCGCTGCGATAGAGCGCGACACCCTCATCGAAGTT
>JAOAPJ010000041.1 GCA_025462805.1 Acidobacteriaceae bacterium | reverse complement strand
GCACGGTCAGCAGATGCAAGCTGCATTAGAAGGCGTGCGGCTCGTCCACGAAGATGTCGCGCGTGCGCGCCACCAGGTCCGCGGCGTGGGTGTCCTCATCCGTGGCCTGTCCCCGTTCCGCGTACAGTTCGAGCAGGTTGCTTACCAGCATCCAGGTATCGCGCCCGGGAATCTCGTTCACGAACGGGGGCAACGGCATGGAAAGATATTGCGACAATCGGACCACATGCCCCTCATACATCCAGCGCAACTTGCGAAGCAACGCGAGTCTCTCCGGCTCCAGGCGCAGGCGATAGCCGGACTTGCACAACACCTCCGTCAGCTTCACCAGGTCCGGCTCTGACAACCGCGACGGCGTGTCATGCGCGGGCTGAGATGCAGGAGCGGCTCCGGGCAACACAGGCTTTGGGATCTCGGCCGGCTTCAATGCGAAGACGAGTAGCAGGTCGACCACCGTGTGACGCGCCATGGCGAAGGTGAGGCGTGCCTGGCGGCATGCGGTGCAGTCAACGATGCTGAGCAGCACGGCGCAGGTGTCGAGAATGGCAGTCAGCGCACTCAGCCAGCTCTGGTTGTCGTGCTGCGAGCGAAAATAGCACAACAACGGGTACGAGATGTGGCTCTCCAGCATCTCTGCCGACCAGCGCTCCCACTCATCCAGCAGGTCTACCAAAGCATCATGCGCGCCATCGCTGGAGTGGCGGCGCAGCAACTCGCTGGCGGTTGGCGGCGAGCCGGCACGCGCGTCCAGCAGGGCGATGCTTCCCTCACGCCGGGAGAAGGCCTGGTAGAGGACGGGCAGGTAGCCGATCACAACGGCGACAAAGCCCAGTCCGGTGCCGGATTCGACGATCACGATGTCTCGGGCCCAGTGGTTCAGCGGCGTCACATCGCCCAAGCCAAGTGTGAACAGCGTCGTGCCGCTGATGTACATCGCCGTGTGGAAAGGATGAAGCCCGAGCGCATCATGCAGCGGCGACCCGATGCCATAGAACACTAGGGCGAAGCCGAAGAGAAGACCGACTGCCCACAAGGCCATGAGGAGCAGCAGTGACAGTGGTCCATAGAAGCTGAATCCCGTCTCGCGCAGGCGTCGGTTGCGGAAGCTGCCAACCACGGCCGACCAGGGCCGCCAGGTCAGCGCATAGAAGATCCGCGTCAGTCGAATCTTCCCGCTGGCCCGCCGCGGCAGAATGATGGTCTCGAAGGCATCGAGCAGCACGGTGCCGAGTGCGAACAGTCCGAGGATCAGGCCGATGGGGTGCACGGGAGTATTTTCATCCTTCGTTTCCGGTTGCGCCAGAGAATGCGTACTGGGTTAGCGGGCGGCCGGAACTGGCGCTCGCGCCGCTGCGATGGGACGTCCATAACGGTTCAGTAGGACGACCCCTGCCACTGTGACCAGACCGCCGAAGAGAGTGAAGAGGGTGGTCTTCTCCTGAATCCATACATAGGAGATACCCACCGCCACCGGCGGGATCAAGTAGAGAATGCTGACGGTCTGGCTCAGCGTAAAGAACTCGAGCGCGATGCTCCATGCCAGATAGCCCAGCGCAGCGGGACCAACGCCAAGGAAGAGCGCGGCCAGCAGTGCGGGTCGCGCCTCCGGGCGCCCGGCCACATGCAGGGCAGCGGGTAAGTAGGGCAGGAGAAAGAGTTCGCCGCTGGCCATGAGGCACGCGGTGAGCGCCACAGGGTCGTAGTCACGCAGCAGCGGCTTCTGCAGCAGGCCCATGATGGCGGTGCACAGCGCAGCGGCCAGTACCAGCAGCGCGCCACGTCCGAAATGCATCCCGCGGCTGTCGCCGATGGCGATCATCGCCACCCCCGCAAAGCTTATCGCGATGCCGAGCCAAGCTGCGATGCGAAGGCGTTCGCCCAGAAAGGCAGCGGCCAGCAGCGCCGCAAGGACAGGCATGCAGTTGATGAGGAAGCTGGCTGCGCCGGCGGAAACCGTGAGTTCACCGGTATTGAGCAAGAGGTTGTAAAGCGTGATGCCGAGCACGCCGGCGAGACTGATGCGCGCCAGGTCCGCGCCGCGAGGCATGCGGGGGCGTTTTACGCCGAGGTAGATCGCGAAGACGAGCGACGCTGTGAGGAACCGGATGGCAGCAAGCTGGCCCGGCGAGAAGGCACGGAGGCCTACGCGAATCGCGGGATAGGCCGAGGCCCAGAGGACGATGGTGACCGCGATCGCTGCGATCGGGCGGGCGGTTGAGGTACGTGCCGTCATGGGGTGAGTGTACTGATGAACGGCAATTCCACAGGATGCAGACGCGACGTCCCCAGACGACCCAATGCCTGGTGACGCGCAGGTGGCTGCTGCGCGCCTGCTTAGCGCTTCGTGTGCGCGATCAGATCCTGATACAGCGCGATGGTCTGTGCGGCGATGCTGGACCAGGCGAAGTGCCTCTCCACGCGCTTGCGGCCGGCATCGCCCATGCGCTTGCAGGTGGCCGGGTCGGCGAGCAGTAGGTTGAGCCTTGCGGCGAGGTCTCGCGCGAACTGCTCCGGGTTCACCGGGAAACCGGTCACCGGGTCCTGCTCGAAGGGGACGAGATAGCCGGTTTCACCATCCACCACCACTTCGAGGATGCCGCCAGTCGCGCTCGCCACGACCGGAGTGCGGCAGGCCATCGCTTCCAGGTTGATGATGCCGAAGGGCTCATAGACCGAGGGGCAACAGAAGACGCGGCAGTGCGAGTAGAGCTGGATGGTCTCGGCGCGGGTGACCATCTTCTCGATCCATACGATGTTCGGGTTGTAGGCGCGTGCCTGGTCGACCTTGGCGCGCATCTCGGCAGCGATCTCTGGAGTATCCGGAGCGCCGGCGCAGAGCACGATCTGTGTCTCCGGCGGAAGATAGCGGATCGCGTCGACCAGGTGGGTTACGCCTTTCTGCCGGGTGATGCGCCCCACGAAGAGCACGTAAGGCACGGTCGGATCCACGCCGTAGTTGGTGAGGGCAGTTGTATTGTCCGTCTGCTGATATTCGTCGAGGTCGATGCCGTTGTAGATCACGTGCACGCGCTCGGGCGGCACGTCGTAGGCGCGCAGCACATCCGCTTTGGTGCCGTTCGAGACAGCGATGATGGCGTCGGCTTCCATGATGGCGGTGCGCTCCATCCAGGAGCTCATCGCATATCCCGAGCCAAGCTGCTC
>JAOAPJ010000040.1 GCA_025462805.1 Acidobacteriaceae bacterium | reverse complement strand
ACTATGCGCAGCGCGCGGGCGCAGGGATGATCGTCTCCGAGGCGACGAATATCTCGCCGCAGGGTGTGGGTTATGCGTGGACGCCGGGGATCTGGAGTGAGCCGCAGGTGGAGAGCTGGCGGCGCGTAACGGATGCGGTGCATGCAGCGCGCGGGGTGATGGTGCTGCAGTTGTGGCATACGGGGCGGATCTCGCACCCGGACTTACATGGCGGAGAATTGCCGGTGGCGCCTTCGGCCATTGCGCCGAAAGGGCAGGCGTTTACCGCGCATGGGTTGAAGGATTTCGTGACACCGCGTGCGCTCGAGACGCGCGAAATCTCGGGGATCATCGAGGACTATCGCCGCGCAGCACGCAATGCGCGCCGCGCCGGGTTCGATGGCGTAGAAGTGCACTCGGCCAACAACTACCTGCTGGAGCAGTTCGTGCGCGACAGCACGAACCGGCGTACGGACGAGTATGGCGGCACGGTGGAGAACCGGCTGCGCTTTCCGCTGGCGGCGGTGAAGGCCGTAACCGAGGAGTGGGGCGGCGGGGAGCGGGTGGGGGTACGCATCTCGCCGACGACGACGAGTCCGGGTGAGACCGCTCTCGACAGCGATGTGATGGGCACTTACGGCGCGTATATCGATGGGCTGAACGCACTCGGGCTGGCCTATCTGCATGTGATCGAGGGCGTCACGCGAGAGACGCGCGATGCTCCGAGCGACGTTGACTTTCTGGCGCTGCGGCGGCGGTTCCGCGGCGCCTATCTCGCGAACAATCGCTATGACCGAGGCATGGCTGAGGAGGCGCTTCGCTCCGGCCGCGTGGACCTGGTGAGCTTCGGGCGGCCGTTCATTGCCAATCCCGATCTGGTGGAGCGGCTGCGCATGGGTGCGCCGCTGGCGGAGGCGCCGAAGGAGACGTACTACGGCGGGGCGGAGCATGGGTATACCGATTGGCCGGCGCTGACGCACTCGGAGGTTGAGCGGTAAAGCGGAACGGCGCTGGGCGTCGACCGCAGGTCCTCCGCTGCGCTCAGGACAGTTGCAAAGGCGGCTCGCGCAGCGGGCCGCGTTTCTTGTGGTCGAGTGAAGTCTGTGCCTAGTTGAGGCCGCTGCGCTGTTTGTTGGAGCGGCGCTGCTGCCATTGCTCGTACTCGCGGGCGTCGTCGCGCCGCTCCTGGCTGCGCTCGGCGTTGCGCTGGGCACGCTCCTGCGCGGTGAAGCCGCGCTCTTCGCTTCGGCTGAGCTTTTTGTGCGCATAGAGGCCTTCGAGCAGGAACTCCGCCGCGGCCACTACCTTCTCGGGTTTTTCTTTCGACGCGGCGTCCTTCGCCTTGATGCCCAGCGGCGAGAGCTTCTCGAAGAGGCCCTGGATCTCCTGCAATTCGGTGAGCGTGGCGGCGGCAGACTGGGTGTCCTCGATCTTCACGGAACCGCCGAGGTTGAACCACTGCTCGATCTGCTGGGTGTTGACCTCGGCGAAGTACTGATCGTAGACACGTGCAACGGCGGTGCGGATGATCTCACGGACGACAACGTCAGCGCCCTTCATCTCGCCCTCGTACTCGAGCTCGATCTTGCCAGTGATGCCGGGCAGTGCGTTGTAGATGTCGCCGACGCGGGGGAAGGCGAGCGTCTCGCCGTGCAGGAGGGCGCGCCGCTCAGCATTGGAGACGGCGAGTTCCATGGTGGAGATCGGCAGGCGCTGAGAGACACCTGAGCGCTTGTCCACCTTCTTGTCTTCGCGGGCGGCGAAGGCGATCTGCTCCACGATCTCGTAGATGTAGTCAGGGATTTCCGTTGCGAGGGAGCCACGGTCGCTCCAGGTCTCCTGGCGCGTGATGGCGATGCCTTCCGCGACGGACTGCGGGTAGTGGGTGCGAATCTCCGACCCCATGCGGTCCTTGAGCGGAGTCACAATCTTGCCGCGCGCGGTGTAGTCCTCGGGATTGGCGCTGAAGACCAGGGCGACATCGAGCGCGAGGCGCACGGGGTAGCCCTTAATCTGCACGTCGCCTTCCTGCATGATGTTGAAGAGCGCGACCTGGATCTTGCCGGCGAGGTCAGGCAGTTCGTTCACGGCGAAGATGCCGCGGTTGGCGCGCGGCAGCAGGCCGTAGTGCATGGTGAGCTCGTTCGAGAGGTCGGCGCCGGAGCGTGCAGCCTTGATGGGATCGAGGTCGCCGATGAGATCCGCGACGGTGACGTCGGGAGTGGCCAGCTTCTCCACATAGCGATCGTTGCGGCTCATCCAGGCGATGGGTGTATCGTCGCCGCGCTCCGCAATAAGATCGCGGGCGTACTGCGAGAGCGGATGGTAGGGATTATCGTGGATCTCCGAGCCGGCGACATAGGGCGCTACAGGATCGAGCAACTGGGTGAGCGCGCGCAGGATGCGGCTCTTGGCCTGACCGCGCAGTCCGAGCAGGATGAAGTTCTGCCGCGACAGGATCGCGTTCACAATCTGTGGGACGACGGTGTCGTCATAGCCCACGATGCCGGGGAAGATGGGATCGGTGTCGCCATCCTTGCTGGCGGCCTGTTCCTGCAGGCGGCGGATGAGATTCTCCCGCAACTCGTCCTTAACGCTGCGGCTGACACGCGCCTCGGAGAACTCCTGAGTCTTGCGCAACTCGCCGAGGGTGGCAGGCAGGGTCGTGGCCGGCCGACTGGATGAAGAAGGTGTCTGGGCGGGAGTCTGCGGCATGCGGGGAGGACCTCCTGGCAATCGCGGTGGATGCCTGTCCTTATGGTACGTGCTTGGCGGCTCCGTGTGCTGCGAGAGGCAGTCATTGCGAAGGGGCGGCCATGATGTCGGAGTTCGAGCCTGGCAGTCGACGGATGCCCCGCCCATGCCGACGGATTGCGAGTGCGCCCGACCGATTCACATGATGTGGCCGTTAGCCATGTGCTCGCTGGCGCGTGCGCCGCGCCGCAGCTTAGGCAGAATGGTGTTGTAGTACTCGACCATGGCGTCGGTGCGTTCGGCATCGGAGCGCATGGTGAGCAGAGCCTGCTGGAAGTTGAGATCTGTCGGCATAGAGCCGGCCATCAGGTAGGCGACGGGTGTGTCGAGGTCGATGTGGAAGCTGGAGTCTGCGATGCCGAGCAGCTCGAGCACCTCGAAATGCAGCGCGGCACACTGTTCCCGTGCGGTGCGGGATGCGGCCGAGCCGGTGTCGGGGAGCAGGTCCACCTCAGCCTGAAGGAAGTTGCGCGAGTCGTCGAGCAACTCGATCTCGAAGCGATCGACGCCCTGCGTCAGGATGTCGCTGCGGCCGTCCGGATAACGTTCGAGCACACGGACGATGCGCGCCGTGCAGCCGACGATGGCCAGGCCCTCCCGCTGCGCGCGAACGACGCCGAAGGGTACTTCATTGGCCAGACACTCGGAGATCATCTCGCGATAGCGTGGCTCGAAGATGTGGAGCGGTAGCGGAACCCCGGGGAAGAGCACGGTATCGAGCGGGAATAACGGGATCTTCATGCTCTGGAGCGGCCTTCCTGCTGTTTGCCAGGCGCGGTGCGATGCTCCGCGCCTGGCGTCGGTCGGAGCAAAACGTGCACGGACTGGATTGCAATTGGGGGAGCCACGCTGCCTACCCAACGAGCTGGTGCTGTTGCTCATTATGCGCTTTAAGATGGCCCTCCCGGGAGACGGGCGCTCGGCCGCTGATTTTGCATTGCACAGGGCGCAAGTGGACTGCCGGGAGTGACAGAGACAAGTTTTGCTGGGGTCGCAAGTGTCTGTGGGTGAAGGACCTGCGCTAAGCAGAAAGCTCGTCGAGCATATTGCTCATCTCGTTCAGGGCGAGCGCGTTCCCAGTGCGGCGGGCGGCGGCGATTCCCGATTCGAGACGCTGCACGGCTTCGTCATTGCGGCCAGCCTTGATGAGCAGCTGAGCCGACATCTGATAGCCGGCGGTGTAGTCAGGATGCAAGGTGGTGAGTTCGGAGAATCCGGCGAGCGCGGCCTCAGCGTCCCCCTGGCTGGCCTGCGCCATTGCCAGCCCATAGCGGGCGAAGGCGTCGTTTGGATTTTGCGCAAGGATCTCCTTGAGCATCGCGATTTTGTCCATCTCTGCAGCACCTCCTAGTGTGGTTCCAAACTAGTGTGGTTCCAAAGCTCCTGTTATCGATGGGGGCTTCTGTTTCGACCGTAGCACGGGCCAGGTGCGTTGCGGGTTTGGCGGCGATGGTCGAGACTGGTAGGTAGCCCTGAAGTGAGAAAGAGACACGCCGTGGCCTTTCCTGCACAGTTGCCGATCCGTTCTGTTGCCGAGTCGCGCAGCGAGATGACGGAGATCATCCTGCCCAATGACGCGAACACCCTGGGGAATCTGCTGGGTGGCCGCCTGATGCACTTCATCGATCTGGTGGGAGCGATGGCGGCGTACCGCCATGCGCGCACGCATGTGGTGACAGCCTCGATGGACCACATCGATTTCATTGCGCCGGTGCATGTGGGCGACCTGCTGATTCTGAAGTCGTCGATGAACCGGGCCTTCAACACGTCGATGGAGATTGGGGTGAAGGTCTGGGCGGAGAACACGATTGCCGGGATACACCGGCATGTAGCCTCGGCGTACCTAACGTTTGTGGCCGTAGACAGTCAGGGACGGCGCGTGCCCGTGCCGGGGCTGCAGCCGGAGACTGACGAGGAAAAGCAGCATTACGAAGATGCCGGACGCCGCCGGGAGCTGCGGCAAAAGGAACTGGAGCGCAAGCGCCGGACCAAGCCGGAAGAGGTACGCGACGGGACGGTGCGTCCAGGCGAATACGCGACGAAGTAAGGTGAGCGTGAGTTCAACACGGATCAAATAGATCGAGAGTAGTTCGCTGCCGAGCCGCGCTGAGTAGCAGGGCTTGCAGGAAGATGGAAGTGAGGACGAGATGGGAGCACATGGACAGCCGCAGATGCCGCAGCCGCAGACGATTCCGGGGGTGAAGGCGAT
>JAOAPJ010000028.1 GCA_025462805.1 Acidobacteriaceae bacterium | reverse complement strand
TGGTGAAGCGCTCGGCAACCGGCGGAGTCGTCTCGGGAACAGTCGTCGCGGGTGACAGAGATGCCGTCCGCACGGGCGCTGGGATGGGAGCCGCCTGCGCGGCTTGATGCGCGTCGCAGCCAGCGATGCAGGGTGAGAGAGCAACCACGGCAACCACCGGCCAGAAGACCCGCCACGAAGAATGAACATGCATGAGCATCACCAACCGAACCAGTTCCACAGCAGTTGCCAAATCCAGAGTGACGGCCGGCGCAGCAGTACATAGCCCGCAGGGCGATAGCCGAGAAAGACCTTCGCCCGGCCTGTCATTCCCGCACGGAGCGTTGCGTCAGCATTGGGGAGAACCACACGTGCGGAGAAGGTTCGCTGCCCATCGCCGGCCTGCGCCTCGGGACTGACGATGGCCACCACGCCATGCCAGGAACGCTGCGGATAGCTGTCCAGCTTGATGGCGGCTGCATCGCCCGGCCGCAGCAGAGCAGCATCGGCTTGCGCGATCGCAATGTCGACGACAGCAGAGGACAGGTCCAGCACCTGCGCAAAGGCGGCACCGACATCCAGGTGCTCGCCCGCGGCGTTCTGCAGGTAGGGCGTCATCACCACCCCGCTGATCGGCGAACGGAGTTGCGCGATGTCTATGCGGCTGCGCGCGCGCTCCGCCTCGGCACGCAGGAATTCCATCTGTGCACGGTCGGCGCCGGCCTGCGCTGCGCCCTGCGCCAGATCGGCCTGCATGGTAAGCAGGGCGGCTTGGGAGCGGGCTTCCGCGGACGAAAGCTCGGTGCGCCATTGCAGGTCGTTCATGGAACCCAGGATCTCGCCAGCATGCACGATCTGCCCCTCATGCGCTGCCACAGAGACGACCGTGCCATCCACTGGTGCGGCGATGGTGACGAGGTGTTGAGGCGCCACAGTCGCGTCGCCCGTCAGCCGCATGGGCAGCGGGCAGAACGCAAGGAAGAGCAGCGAAGCAACGCAGGCGACGCCGAATCCCCAGCGTCGTCCGCGACTCGTGCGCAGCAGCGCCTGCTTCTTCTGCATCAGCGGCTCGAGCAGGCTGATGAGCGGCACCTCCCGGTAGAGCAGTGCATTGCGGATGGCCACTGTCGCCTGACCCGCGAGGATCTTGATCATCTCGGTGTGCGCAAGCTCGAGGAAGTTCGGATCCGAGCTCTCGTACATGAGCACGCCCAGCCGGCCCTGATCGTCTGTGAGAGGGAGCGAATAGAGCGCGCGGTATCCCGTTGTTTCGAAGTGGCCGATCACCGCGTTTGGGATATCGCCCGCAGCGGTGTCGTCCTGCTGGCGGATGTGCAGCGCCGTGGGCTGCGCGGAGAGCCAGCGCACCAGCTCGTGCAGCGGCCCGACTTGCGGATCGCCGACCGGAATGCTGCTCATCCCGGAGACCGCCTTTAACTGCAGCCTGCCGCGGTTGTCGAGAGCGATGGCGCAGCGTTCGAAGGGCAGAACGTTCTGCGGACTGTTGACGATGATCTGCAACAAACGGTCCAGACGCAGCGTCGACGTGATTTCGGAGCTGACGTGGACGAGCGCTTCAAGGATCGCGAGCTTGCGCTCGGCGAACATCAGGGTGGCGTTCTTGAGAGCGCTGCTGACTGTCTCGGAGATGGATTGCAGGAAAAACACGTCATCCTCATTGAACGGGCCGCCGCCGTTCTTGTTCACGGCTTCGAGCACGCCGACCTCGGACTCGTCCTGCATGAGCGGCGCCAGCATCGCGGTCCAGACCGGAGTGGAGCTCCCCGCATTTCGTGACTGCAGCCGCTCATCGGCGGGACCAGCGATCAACAGTGGCGCGCCCTCCTCTGCCATGTCCGCGACATAGCCCTCGCCCGGCGCCTGCGTCATGCCCACCCGCACAGTCGCGTCGGTGCCGGCGGTCGCCGTTAGGGTGAGGGTGCCCCCGTCGAAGAGCCAGAGATGCACTGCCTGGCAGCCCATCATGGGGAGGGTCTTGCGTGGGATGAGCGCCATTACCCGGTCAAGATCGAGCGTCGAGTTAAGCGACTTCTCCAGGTCATAGAGTTGCGTGAGCCGATTGACTGAATCGAGCAGATCGTGGCGTTGCGTTTCAGACTCCTTCGCTCCCAGGACCGCGGGGAGCCCCATACGCAACACCGGCGCCAGTGCATCGAGATCGGCCGCCGATAGATCTGCAGCAAAGCTGATCAGTTCGACAGCACCCACCAGTTCCCCGCCCTGCTGCAGAGATAGGTATGCGAGGGAGGCGACCGTCCGAGCCACCTGGAGGTGCGCGAAGTCTTCTCGCCGAAGTTCGGCGCCACTGTAGACCAGCGGCTCCTCGAATCCCGACAGTAGCGGCTCTATCAGCCGGGTACCTGCTGCGACGGCTGCAAGCGCGACATCGCCGGCAACAGCCACTGGCCGCCAGGACGGCCCGGACGATGAAGTGTCGAGAAGGTAGAGAATGCACGCGCTGTCCGGAAGCAACTCGACCACTGCGGCCGCAACCAACGCCGCGCGCGCACCGGAGTCTGGCGTAGCCAGCAGCAGTGCGGCGAACTCGACGTTGTCGACGGTTAAGTTGACGGCAGCTTCGTCGGACATTCCCTCTTACACTCCCCCGCTGGATAAGAGAGGCAGGCGAACGGCAGCAGTTCTCATCCGGTGTAGGACATAATAGGAGGCCCGCTGCGCTTTTTCCTTAGAAAACGTGATGAGCGGTCAGCGTCAGCCAGAAGTGGTATGCAGCCGCCAACCGTGAACCCTCATGGCGGTGTGTCAGATGGGCCTTGAGGAGGAGATAGAACCTATGGATCAGCTGGACGTTTTGCAGAGCGGCAAGACTTGTACGTTGCGCGTGAAGGGAGGACTGCGGCTGGGCGAATCCGTCGATCGCTTCGATGCCGCGGTGCAGGAGGCTCTGCAAAGCGAACACCCTTTCCTGATCCTGAACCTGGAGGCC
>JAOAPJ010000021.1 GCA_025462805.1 Acidobacteriaceae bacterium | reverse complement strand
CACGGCTACAACCAGTTCATCTCCGCGGCAGGCACAAACTGGGCGGCTATGGCGCTTGAGATGGCATTGCCGGAGCCGAACAACCAGACGGCATCGGGTGCACCGTAAGGTGGGGCCGGTGGCGGCCGGCCGATGACAGCCACTTCCGGCGCGCTGGCGCTAAGTCCGACAAAGGCCACGCCTCGCCGTCAGGGCAGGCGGTCAGATCACCTTGTTGTCTAGAGCTTCTCCATGTCGGCGTTGAGGTGAACGGCACTTCCCTGTACGTTCATCGAGCGGCTCCAGTTGGAGTAGCCCTTCTTCTTAACGGTGATGGTGTGCTGCCCGGGTGTAAGGGAGAGCGTAGAGGGAGTACTGCCGACGAAGTTGCCATCGATCTCGATGTCGGCCGCGGAGGCGCTGGAGTCCACGGTCAAGCTCGCCATGACGGCGGCAGCAGTTGCCGTGAGAGCAGCTGCCGTGACCGGACTGGAGGGTGCAAGCTTAGCCATGTCGAGATGCATATCGCCCTGGGTGAAGGCGATCACCTCAGTGCCCTTGGGGATTTCGACCGATTTCCCATGCATGAAGAGGAAGAGCGGGGCTGCCGGGAAAAACACGATGGAGGTGGCAACGATGGCTCCGGTCATGGCACCGACATGACCTCCTCCCTTGGTGTCCTTTACCGCGCGGAGCTGTGCCTTTTCTCCGTCCAGCAGGCGAACACTATCGATGTTGACGTCCAGCTTGCCGCCGCGCCCCATCCGCTTCTTTGACTCTGCGTTTGTGATGGTCGCCAGTGCCTGGCTGCCCTTCAAGATAATCGGCACGCCTTCCACATCAACTTCATCGATGACCTCAAATGACACCTGATCGCCCGTCTTGTTGGACTCGGAGGAGAGGTTCTCGGCAAGACGGAGCTTGACCTGGGTGCCGTCGAGGAGCGTGTGCGGCTGCGGCTGAGATGCGGGCCTGGCTGGGGATGCGGTGGGAACTGCGGTAGAGGCAGACTGTGCGACGGCCGTCTCCGGCAGGATGGACGCAGAACACAAGGCAAGAATGGTAAGAGCAGAGACGGTTGCTTTCATGGTCACCGTTCGTATGTCGAGCTTGGGAGGAGCAGGAGGAGGGTATCGGCAGTGGAACAACTGTTGCAATCACACAAAAGAAGAGGGTTGCGAAGTAACCGGGCGCTGCCGATCCCGCAAAAGTGCAAGGTCCGGTTACTATTTCGGAGGCGGCGAGCGAGTCTGCCAAATCTCTTCTGCGGTGACGGCGAGCCCTGTCTGAAGGGCGGCTGGAACTACTGAGTTATCCAGTAAATGTCTTCGCCCAGCTGTAGGAGGATTGCATCCAGGACGCGGGAGCGGTACTTGCAACCTTCGATCTCGGCCAGTGCGGCGGCAGACCCTTCGTACAACCGCATCCAGGCATGGACAAAGGATGAGTACTCCGACATGGCGGCGACTGCTGCGTCTGGCCGGGTGTTTCCCGGGAGGAGCTTGCTAACGACTCGCAGGGCACCCTTTGCTATGGAGTCATAGATAGGAACCTGTTCGGGATAGCGGAGCCAGAGCGCCTTCGAGGCGAGAGATGTATAACCCCGTTTCTTCACATTCTGACAGTGCTCGACCAGATCAGCATGCGCTGCAATGATCGCATCGGCCGTGTCCAGAGTTGACGCCCTATCTGCGTTGTCCACCCAAGCTACAACCGCTTCAGCGATATCATCACGCTCTTGAGTCGTGAATCCAAGGAGAACACTATATTGCTCCAGCCAGTGGCGGACGGAAGCCGAGCGGTGCGGCTGATCATGTGATGTGATCGCGAGAAGGGCAGCTTCGTCATGCTTGCGATCGTATTCGTTGTAATCGCGAACTGCGTCTGCGCCAAAACGACGCACTACCTCACTGAAGTCGATCATGTGTCCTCTTCCGAAGCTGGGCCCTCACTACCGCGTCTGCTGGATCTCTGCTGCGGTGCCGGCGCCTATGACGGCTAGCTCCGGCTGCTCGGGGATGGATTCGAGGGTGTAGCTCTGCAGCGGGCTCATCTTGACCATGTCCCAGAGGTACTGCTTGAGCAGGGAGAGGTCGAGGAAGGCGATGTTCATGCCCGTGATGTAGAAGCGGCCGGGGCCGTCCAGGTGAATGGATGTCGCGGTGCCCGCGGCGAGGGCGCGGTGCCAGCGCTTGACGAAGTCTGCGCACCGATGGTCGCCCTGCCTGGCGTTGGCGAAGATCTCCTCGGGCTCCATGTCGAGGAAGCGGAGGCGCATGGCGCGATGGCCCATGATGCCCTCCACGTGACCCACGCCGCCGCAGCCGCAGAAGGTCTCCTTGGGGTCGAGCGAGACGATGGTGTGGCCACCTTCGAAGGGGCCCTCCGCATCGGGATAGCGGCCGAAGCCGATGCCATTGCCGAGGGTCCAGACGCGGACCACCTTGTCGAGCTGATTGCGGGTGGCGGCGAGGCCGGCGGCGGCTGCATCTGCGTCATTGAACAGACTGATGGGCGCTTTGACACCGCGGGTGTGGAGTGTGGCCTCCACCTTCTCCGAGATCCTGGCGCCTTTGAGTTGCGCAAGGTTGGGTGAGTCTTCGACCACGCCGGCGCGCACGATGCCGGGCAGGGCGATGCCGATGGCGCTGAGCGCGCCGTCGGCGGGCTTGAGCGAGAGGATGAGGTCGCAGATGACGTCGACCAGGTCACCGGTGGGCAGATCGACCAGACCGTGGAGCTCGTCCGGATCCTCGGGATAACGGCGAACCTGGCCAACCAGCCGATGGTCTTCGATGAGTCCGGCGGTGATGTCGGCCGTCATGACCACGCCAATGCTTCTGCCCATAGCGCTGTCCTTAGTTGCTGTCTGCGCCAGCGCGGCCCAGACGGTTGATCCCGTTATACGCCGCGGTCTTGTAGGCCTCGGCGAGGGTGGGGTAGTTGAAGACCGTATCGATGAAGTAGTCGAGCGTACCGCCGAGAGCCATGACCGCCTGGCCGATGTGCAGCAGTTCGCTGGCGCCTTCGCCGATGATGTGAACGCCGAGGAGGAGGCGCGTCTCGCGGTGGAAGACGATCTTGAGCCGGCCGGTGGTGTCGCCACGGATCTGCCCGCGCGCGATCTCGCGGTAGTAAGCGACGCCTACCTCATAGGGCACATCCTCGTCGGTGAGCTGCTCCTCAGTCTTGCCGATGAAGGAGATCTCCGGGATGGTGTAGATGCCGTAGGGATAGAAGCTGGGGTTGGACTGCACCGCGTTGTCGTTGAAGGCGCGGGCCACGGCGATGCGGCCCTGCTCCATCGAGACTGAAGCGAGCGAGGGGAAGCCGATGACGTCACCCACGGCGAAGATGTTCGGCGTCTTGGTGCGATAGTCCTTGTCGACCGGGATGCGGCCGCGCGCGTCGGCCTCGATGCCGGCTTTCTCCAGATTGAGCTCTTCGATGTTGCCGGTGCGGCCAACCGCGTAGAGCAGGGCGTCGCCCTGGATGCGCTTTTTGCTCTCGAGGTGCGCGACCACGCCGCCTTCGGGCAGCTCTTCGACGCTGTCCACCTCTTCGCCGAGGCGCATGGTGACACGGCTGTCGCGCAGGTGGTAGCTGAGCGACTCGATGATCTCCTGATCTGCGAACTCGAGCAGGCGGGTGCGCTTTTCAATCATCGTGACGCGGATGCCGAGCGCTGCGAACATGGAGGTGTACTCGACCCCGATGACGCCGCCCCCTACGACAATCAGGGTCTTGGGCAGCGCGGGCAGGTTCAGCACCTGGTCGCTGTTGACGATGTTCCGGCCGTTGATAGGCACTTTGGGCGAGAAGGCTGGCTTAGTGCCGGTGGCGATCACGACGTTCTTGGTCTCGTAGACCTGCGAGCTGCCGTCGTCCGTGACGCGGACGTGGGTCGGATCCTCGAAGCTGCCGACGCCGTAGAGCACATCGACGCCGTTGCGCGAGAGCTGGGCCTCGGTGACGTCGACCTCTGTCTTGATAACGTGCTGGACGCGGAAGGCAAGGTCGGCCATGGTGATCCGCTCCTTCACGCGATAGTTCATGCCGTAGATCGAGCGGTAGTTGTACCCGGAGAGGTGCAGCACGGCCTCGCGCATGGTCTTGGAGGGAATGGTGCCGGTGTTGATACAGACGCCGCCGACCGAGCGCATGCGCTCGACCACCGCCACCTTCTTCCCCTGCTTGGTGGCGTAGATTGCGCCACGCTGACCAGCCGGGCCTGATCCGATGATGATGATGTCGTAGTTGGGCATGCTCAGAACTCAGGGTACCGAAAGTTGCCGAACAGCGCACACCTACCGTACTCCCTCACGGCGGGGATTGACTGGACTTTCACGGCGGGCGGGCGTTCGTGTGGGGCTGCGCCAGGCTCGGCGCGGTAGACTCCGGGCATGCGGCTCTACGCTATTACTGACCGCCATCTTCTGCCCGGCGAGCACGAGCGGGGGCGATTGACGCGCGCGGAGCAGGATGGATTAGTTGCGCTGGCGGAGCGCTGGGCGGCGGCGGGCGTGGACTACATCCAGCTGCGCGAGAAGGATCTGAACACTCCAGACCTGATCTCGCTTGCCCAGGCGATGGCGGGCGCGATTCGTTGTTCTCACGGATGCGGCCAGTTGCTGATCAACGCAGGAGCTCAAGGAGCGGTAGAGGCCGCGCGCGCATGTGGGGCCGCGGGCCTGCATCTGCCCGGACGCTGGCAGGCTGAGCAGGTCGGTTGGGCACGCGCGTCCGGCATCGTGTCGGTGGGCTGCCATTCGGTGGGCGAGATCTCGGTTGCCCGGGCAGCGCGCGCCGACCTGGCGCTGTTGTCTCCTATTTTCAAGACGAAAAGTCATCCGAAGGCGCCGGCACTTGGGCTGGAGGTGCTGGCAGAGGGCTGCCGCATGGCGGCGGGCATGCCGGTGTTTGCGCTGGGCGGGGTGACCGCGGAGAATGCCGGCGAGTGCATCGCTGCAGGCGCGGCGGGTGTAGCGGCCATCCGGATGTTCATGGAGGAGCGTTGGCCGGGCGCGCCAGCCAGCGCGCCGGCCGATCGGTAATCGCGGACGACACAGGATCGTTGTCCGGACTTCGCTGACGCGGTCGCGCGCGCGAAAACCCTGGTGCGTTCCCGCGGTTGTGCCGGTGGTCTCCTCGGCATCCTACTTACCAGGAGCTTTGAAACGGGACAGGTACCAAGTTTGCAAGCGGAGGAGATACTAAAGAGCGCCACCGCTCCTGAGGGTGATCCGAGCCGCATGCCTCGGGCGCTGGTTGTGGTGGCGCATCCGGATGATGAGACGGTTTTTCTAGGGGCGCGGCTCGGCCGCTTCGGCCAGGCGTACTTCGTCCATGTAACGGACGGCGCTCCGCGTAATGAAGAGGACAGCCGGGCACACGG
>JAOAPJ010000019.1 GCA_025462805.1 Acidobacteriaceae bacterium | reverse complement strand
GCTGCCGTATAGAACGCCATCGCCTCCGTGCATCCCGCGAACATCATGTATGGCTGCACACTGTGGCAGCCCTCCGGTATCGCACTCACTCGCGCCATCTCTGTTCTCCTTTCTGGTTCGATTCTGTCCTCCGATCCTGTCCTCATGCAGGAGCCGGGTATCGGAAAAATCGGAAGCAGCTCCGGTCAGGGCTCAATCGCGCAGGTTGAGGATCAGCGACGCCTCACCCGTCGGCAGCAGCCGCTCCTGCAGATGCGGCCCCGGCGCGCCCTGCCAGTACCAGAGGCACTCGATCAGCCCCGCCAATCTCCGGGGCGGTCTCACTCGGCAGCCGGGCATGATGATCTCCGTCGCCGACAGGATACGCCGCCCTAACCTGCACCGCTTCCCGCTCATGCGATACTCACAGAGAATGTACAAGCGGATCCTCCTCAAGCTCTCAGGCGAGGCTCTCGCCGCCGGCCGCGGCTTCGGTGTGGACGTTGACACCGTGCACCAGATCAGCACCGAGATCTCCGAGATTCGCGCCATGGGTGTCGAGGTGGCCATCGTGGTCGGGGGCGGAAACTTCTTCCGCGGCGTCGCCGAACAGGCCCGCAATATGGACCGTGTCTCTGCCGACCACATGGGCATGCTCGGCACCGTCATCAACTCACTCGCCTTCCAGGACTCGCTCGAGAAGTGCGGCGTGCACAGCCGGGTCATGTCCGCCATTGAGATGAACCAGGTCGCAGAGCCCTACATCCGCCGCCGTGCCATCCGGCACCTGGAAAAGGGTCGCGTCGTCATCTTCGCCGCAGGCACCGGGAACCCGTACTTTTCGACCGACACCGCCGCCTCCCTGCGCGCCATGGAGATCAAAGCCGATGTGCTGCTCAAGGCCACCAAGGTCGACGGCATCTACAGCGCCGATCCGGTCCTGAGTAAGGATGCTGTGAAGTACGAGGAGATCACCTACCTGGAGATCCTGCAGCTCGGCCTGAAGGTCATGGACATGACCGCGGTCAGCCTCTGCAAGGACAACGCCATGCCCATGATCATCTTCAACATGAACACCCCGGGCAACATCCTGCGCGTCGTCTCGGGCGAGCGTGTCGGCTCGCTGGTGACAGCCTAACCGGCGTCCGGTCGCTCCGTATTGGCTCTCCGGATTGCCGCCCCAATGCCGCTCCGGATCCTGACTCTGCCAGCCGCAGTTTCGACCGGGTGCGTCCGTCGCCTCTCCCGTATCATCCAAATGCAGGGCTGAACTGCCCCCCGCGGAGCCTGTGTGTCGACAACGCTTCCAGCCTCCACTGCCGAGAGTTCCGCAACATCTGCGGCTCCGTCCCCGTCAGTGGAGGCAGTGATCCCCGCCTCCGCTTCGCTGCATGCACCCCCGGTCCGCAAGACGCATATGGATGCGCTGACCGGCATGCGCGCGCTGGCCGCGCTGAACATCGTCTTCTTCCACTTCTCTGACCCCAGCATCTTTGGTCCCTTCCGGCCCGTGGTCTATAACGGCTACGTCTCGGTCAGCTTCTTTCTGCTGCTCTCCGGCTTCGTGTTGGCCTACAACTACCGCGAACGAGCCGACCGCGGTCTGATGAGCGCGCGCAGCTTCTGGGAGGCGCGCTTCTCGCGCATCTACCCCGTCTTTCTCGTCTCGCTGCTCTTCTCCTTCGTGGTCTTGCGCCAGGAGTGGCATGTGCGCACCCACGGGGAGTTCGCCGCCGGCATCGGGCTTACCCTGCTGCTGCAGCAGGGCTGGTCTCCCAACCTCTGCACCTTCTGGAACACGCCGGCCTGGACACTGACGACCGACGTCTTCTTCTACGCGCTCTTTCCCTGGCTGGTCACTCTGCGTCGCCCAACCACGCGGCGGAAGATCGTCTGGACCATGCTCGGCCTTTGGTGCCTCAGCTTCCTGCTGCCGGCCCTTTACACCATCTTCAATCCGGACGGCGACCCCCATCCCGGGCGCTACTCCAACGGCTGGTGGCTGCGCTTCATCAAGTTCGGCCCGCTGCAACACCTGCCCTCGTTCATGTTCGGCATGACGCTGGCGAACCTCAACGACTTCCTCCCCGAGCGCAGCCACATCCGTACGCTGCTGGGCGTGCTTGGCTTCGGTTCGCTGTACACCGTGCTCTACTTCGGCGACCACATGCCCTACCTGTTCATGCATGACGGCCTGCTGATGCCGCTGTACGCGATGGTGGTGCTCTGCCTGGCCGGTCGCAACCTGCTGACCCGCCTCTTCACCTTCTATCCCCTCATCGTCATCGGCGAAGCCAGCTACTGCCTGTACATCCTGCACTTCAACCTCTGGAATCTGCTGCACGATGACACCCACCTGCTCGAGCGCGCCGGCTTGCTCCGCTATGATCCCTGGCTCTCCTATCTGCTGCTCGTGATCGCGGCGATCGCCACCATGTACCTGGTCGAGCGGCCGGGACAGCGTTGGATCAAGCGGCGCTTTGCCGCCGCGGCTGCCGCGCCCGCGGTACCGGCCAGCGTTCCCTAGGCCTGCTGTGCTGCCCGGACGGCGGTGATCTTTCTGCTGCGCAAACGAAGAGGCCTGCCCGGGCGGGCAGGCCTCTTCAGTGTCGCGTCGTCGGCGCCAGGAACTCAGTAAGTCGGGTTCACCTGGATGGCATGATTGCCGTGCTTCACGGACGCTATCGCGGTAGCCTTGACAGCACCTGGGAAGGGCGAGTTCTGCACCTGAGTCGTCGTGCCGGCGTTCGGATCGAGGTAAAGCCCCGATGCCGAGTTGCCGACGAAGTTCGCGGTGTAGATGTAACGGCCGATCGCGTCCTCGATGATCACCGCCGCCGGGCCAACATCGGTCGCTGCCGATCCAGCGCCCGCCAACGAAGCCGGCACGCCAGTCACGGCGTTCAATTGATAGCCGCTCACCGTGCCCGTGCCATAGTTGGTGACGTAGATGAACTGGCCGCGCGGATCGATCGTGATCGCGCTCGGAAGCTGACCCGTCGTCTGATTGCTGTTCACCAGGGGCTCCAGCAGTCCACCCGGCTGGATGCTATACGAGAGGATCTGGTTCTGCCGGTAATCGATCGCATAGGTGAAGCGGCTGGTCGGATCGGTTGCGATCCCGACAGGAGCGACGCCAGCGCGGAACGGTGAGCCGGAGCCCGGGCTCAGGGTTCCGGCGCTTGTGTTCACCACGTAGCTGGAGATCTGACCGACGGCACTCGCGCCGCCGCTGCAGTTGCCCACCGCCGGGTAGATCACCGTGGCGCTTCCAGTGGCGCCGCGGTTCTGCTGTGCCACCGTGTCGATCAGCGTCGTGAGCTGTCCCGCCGGATCGTTCACGACATACAGCGCGCTGCCGTCCGGTACCGCCGAAACCGCGACCGGGTTGTTGCAGGTCTGGTAAGTCGCCTCCGTCCCCAGGGTGCCGTTCGGGTTAATGGGAAAGACCACCAGTGCGCCGATGCCGGGTGTGGTCGCGCTGTACGGATTGTTGTTGGGGTCCAGCCCGTACGCCTCGACCACATACAGCCTCTTGCCGTCCGGACTGATCGCCATGCCATTGGGGTTGGTGCCGGACTTCGGGTTGTAGGTGTTCTGTGAATACAGCTTTCCGTCGCTGCCCACGCTGTACTCCACCACGGTGTTGTCGTCGTGGTTCAGCGCATAAACATTCTGGTTGTTCGGCGAGGTCAGCAGCGCAATCGGATTGCGCCCGGTGGGAAAGGGAGAGCCCACGATCTGGCTCAGGGCGCCCGATTCACCGTCCGCCGCATAGGCGTAGATGTTCCCCGTGGTGCCGTTCGCTGAGCTGACGTAGACGAAATCGATGGTGTTGCTCTGTCCACAGGCAGTTATGCCCAGCACCAAAGCGGCGGATACGGCTGATGCCAGAGCAAGCTGGCCTAGTTGACTGAACTTCATTCGATTCCTTCATCCCTCATCGGCGCGGCGTATGCCGCACTGCATCGCTGCTGATAGCAGCATGACCTCTTCAAGTCTCGAGCAGGAGTGCTGGCTTATTGTAACCAGCACCCCACTCGAGTGCTGCTTAGAAGGTGCTGCCCGAGACCGCCGCCCAGGTGGGGGAGCCGGGAGGTGCAGGCATCGGCTTCGGCAAGGCATTCAACCCGCCTGCGTTCTGGTCGATCTTCTTGCCGGTAATCGAGCTGTCGTTGAAGTTGACGGTGTACACATACTGATTCGACGGGTCCTCCACAATGCATCGTGGACTCGCTCCCGTGGGGATCAGATTGCCGCCGTTGTTTGCGTCTGCAAGCTCATTGTTGGTCTGGATCACATAGGCGGTGATCACGCTGCCGATCGCGTTGACGTCTGTATTGACCCCGGCATTTGCCACCCAGACAAACTTGCGGCTGTCGTTGACGATCATGCGGAAGGGATAGCGTGCGAGCGAATTCTGACCGGTGTTCGGCTTCGCCACGATCCCGCCGCCCAGCGTTCCCCCGGAGGCCACCGTATAGATCAGGATCTGACCCGTCACGCCGCTGCCTCCGGCCTGGGCTAGAGGAAGCGGCGTGCCCGCGTCCAGCGCATATACTGTCGAGCCAGTCGCGTACACATAAGTCAACTGCGTCGCCCCGGTCGGGGTTGGCGTGCTCTGCGTCGGCGTCAGCTGGCCAGTGCTGCTGCTCTGGTTGTAGATGAAGATCGCCTGCGCCGGATCATTGGCCGTGCCCGCGCCCTGCTCTGCGACAAAGGCAAAGCTGCCGGAGAGAGACAGCCACACCGGATTCGTACCCACCGGGAAGTAGGGCAGGGGCAGGCCAGTGGAATCGTTTTGCTGATTGTTCAGCAGCGTGGTGAGGCGCCCGGTTACCGAGTCGATCCCGAAGGCCGAGATATCCCCGATCGTCTGCAGCCCGCCCACCCTGGGATCCGCCGGCGCGTACTGGTCCACCGCATACAGAAAGTTTCCGTTGATCTGGATGTTCAGCGTGTTCGTGCCCCGCGGGAAGTATGTCGCCTGATGCGTCAGACGTCCCGATCCGCCAACCGAGAACAGATCGATTTGGCTGGCTTGCGCGGCTCCCCCATTGCTGCAGGCCGCCTGCCCCTGGTTGCCGCAACCGGCGTTGAGCACATAGACGTACGATCCACCCGCGCTGACCACCGCCTGAATCGGGTTGACCCCGGCGCTGCTGGTGATGCTGGTCTGGACCAGCTGACCCGTGTTGTTGGTGATCTTGTAAGAGGCGATCTGGCCGAAAGTGGTCCCGGCGCCCGTAGCGGCGCCCGTGATGAACATGTAGCCAACGGTGAAGCTGGTGGTGCAGGACGACATGCCGAGGACGGCTACAGCAGAGGCGGCAAGGGCAACTGCAGCCCGGCCGATATTCTTCAACTTCATCCGATTCCTTCGTCCCGATGCACACGCATGCGTCGAGGCTGCCAAAACAGCTTGGAGGTGTGGGTGGGGGCCCGCTTGCATTGTAAAAGGTGAAGGCATGTTCGGGCTACTCGGGGGAAGAAGCGCTGTGTTTCTTCTGACGCGCATGAGCCAGCATGCGGTAGCAGAACGGCCGGCGGCTGCAACCCGCCGGCCTTCTGTTTGTATCCGCGCAAGAGTGGTTACCAGACCCGGCAGCTATGCTCCGGGTACATCGGAGAACCCTTCTTGCAGTGGAAGGCCTTCCCGAACTCGTCGAAGTTCTGCACTGTGCCGTTCACCCGGAACTTGCCCGGCGAGTGTGGGTCCACCTTCACCATCATGCGCGAATACTGCTCCCGGCGATTCTCACACCACACCTGGCCGAAGCCGATGAAGAAGCGCTGCGTTGGTGTGAAGCCGTCTACCTTCGGCCCATTCAGCTTCTTGCCCTCATCCGCCAGCGTGTTCTCCAGCGCCAGAAACGCAATGCGAATGCCGCCGTTGTCGGCTGTGTTCTCGCCCAGCGTCAGCTTGCCGTTCACATTCGCGCCCGGCTCCGGAGCGAACTGGTCATACTCCTTCACCTCGCAGTCGGTTCGCTCGGTGAAGGCCTTGCGATCCTCCGCCGTCTGCCACTCGCGCAGATTGCCCTTGCCATCGTACTTCGAGCCCTGGTCGTCGAACCCGTGCGTCATCTCGTGCCCAATCACCACGCCGATCCCGCCCAGGTTCACCGCCTCGTCCGTCGTCAGCGAAAAGAACGGCGGCTGCAGAATCCCAGCCGGGAAGTTGATGTCGTTCATGCTCGGGTTGTAGTACGCATTCACCGTCGGCGGCGTCATGCCCCATTCCGTCTCGTCCACTGGCTTGCCCAGCTTCTTCAGGTCGCGCTGCTGCTCGAACTCATCCGCTCGCGCCACATTACCCAGCAGATCGTCACGCTTCACCACCACGCTTGAATAATCGCGCCAGTTCTGCGGATATCCGATCTTGTTGCGGAACATCGCCAGCTTCGCTTCAGCCTCCTTCTTCGTCGCGTCGCTCATCCACGCCAGTTGCTGAATGTCTTCACCCAGCGCCTTGTCCAGCGCCGCCACCAGTTTGGTCATGCTGTCCTTCGCCTCGGGCGGAAAGTTCTTCTTCACCCAGTCCTGTCCCACCGCCTCGCCCAGCTCCCCATCGGTCAGGCGTGTGCAGCGCTTCCAGCGCGGCTGGATCTCCTTCGCTCCCTGCAGCGTCGCATTGAAAAAGTTGTAGTTCTCCTGCACAAACGCATCGCTCAGCCACGGCGCCGCGTCGTGGATCGCTTGCCACCGCAGATAGCTCTTCCAGGCATCCAGGCTCTCGCTGTCGATCTGCTTGTTCACCGCCTCGAAGAACGCCGGCTGCGCCACGTTCAGCGTGTCGAAGGGACCGATGCCGATCTTGCTGAAGTAGTCTGACCAGTCGAACCCCGGAGCGATCGTCTTCAGCTCCGCAACTGTCTTGATGTGATACCGGTTGGTCGGCTCACGCAGGTCCGTGCGGCTCAGTGAGCCCTCTGCCAGCGCCGTCTCAATCGCCAACACGCTCTTCGCTTCGGCAGCAGCCTTCTCCGGCGTGTCGCCCGCCAGCACGAACATCTTCGTCATGTGCTCGACGTATTGCTCGCGGATCTTGGTCTCGCGCTCCCCCTTCTCGATGTAATAGGAGCGGTCAGGCAGCCCCAGACCGCCCTGCGATACAGCGGCGATCTGCTTGGAGCTGTCCTTGGTGTCTTGCTGCACGCCGAAGCGGAAGATGGCATCCGTCGAGTGCTCGCGTTCCAGCGTCACCAGCGCGTCGGCCAATTGCCTCTTATCGCTGATCGCATCCACACGATCCAGCGCCGGCTTCAGCGGGGCAGAACCCTTCTCATTCACCTCGGCCACATTCATGCACGAAGCGTAAAAGTCCCCATACTTCGCCTGCAGCGGCGTGCGCGTCGCATTCGCGTTGGCCGCCACTTCCAGGTCCTTGTACACCAGCCACTGGTTCCGCTCCGCCAGCATGTTGAAGTTGCCCCAGCGTGACTGGTCAGCCGGGATCGGGTTGTCCTTGACCCAGTTGCCGCAGGTGTACTGAAAGAAATCGCTGCATGGGTCGGCCGACAGGTCCATCGAGCTCTTGTCGAAGCTACGCGGAGCCTTCGGCTCGGCGGGAGCGCCGCTGGAGGGCGTATCGGCTAAGGCATCCAGTTCGGGCAGGAAGTGTGGCGAGAGGGCACTCTGGGCGCAGGCGATACCTGTGCCCATAAGGACAATGGCGGCGAAACGAAATGACTGCATGGCGCTCCTTCAAGGGAAAGGGCAAAGGTGTGCAGGCTGCAACCTGCGAGGCTCTGGGGTGCGTCTGCCGGCTCCCGGCTAAGCGCGCCTCTCCAGTCACTGCTGCCCTTGACTGCCTCCCGAACCTACACAATCCGCCAGGGAAATGGCAATTCAGCTCGCCTCCCCGGCATCGAGCAGGATGCGTTCCACCGTATCAATGACCTGACAAAGTGATCTTCTTGACACATTCAAGATATATCGTGATACTGCAGACATGAGATACATACATGAATGCCTGAGAGGCTCCTCCGGATGCGGTAAAGGCCCGGAGGAACGGCACTTCCGGGGTCACGGCCCCTTTGCAGGTCCCTTTAGCGAGGGAGAGCGCCCCTTCTGGCGCGGTCGTGGCGGCCCCGGCCGGCTCTTTGCCTCCGGCGACCTCCGCTTTTTGCTGCTCCAGCTGATTGCCGAGAAGCCCCGTCACGGCTATGACCTCATCAAGGCCATCGAAGAGAAGCTCGGCGGCGCGTACTCCCCCAGTCCAGGCGTCATCTACCCCATGCTCACGCTGCTCGAAGAAACCGGCCTCGCCACCGTCACCAACGAAGGCACGCGCAAGCTCTACTCCATTACCGAAGAGGGCAGCAAGAGCCTCAAAGAGAATCGCGAAGCGGTCGACGCCATCCTGCACCGCATGGCTGGCATCGGCAGCGCTGCACGTCCGGCAGAGCGCGATCCGCAGATCATGCGCGCCATTCAGAACTTCCGCATGGCCCTTGGCCTGCGTGCCGGCAACCCCACTCCGGAACAGCGCAGCCGCATCGTCGAGATCATCGACCAGGCCGCGCGCGACATCGAAAAGGCGTAGGCCCTCGTGGCCGTTGCCTGAACCAGATGCCCCATCCTGGCGAAGCTGGGGTGGGGAAGTTCTCCACCGGTCAGCAGCACTCAACGGCAGCGGCCAACGGGAGCCGCCTACCCTCCCATCGCGCGGGAGCGCCGGGCTCCCGGCGGCTTACT
>JAOAPJ010000447.1 GCA_025462805.1 Acidobacteriaceae bacterium | reverse complement strand
CGCTGAAGACCTCCTCTTAGCGAGCCCCTACTCCTCTGGCTTTAGCAGGTCGGCGAGCGTCTCCTTGTATCGGCGCTTGCTCCGCGACTGCTGCGGCTCACTCTCGAACACCTTTTCGGGCTTCGGCTGCCCAACGCGCTCACGCGCATTGCGTTTGACGGCCTTAGTAACGGAGAACGCCGTTTTCTTCTTCTTCGCCATAGGCCGTGGACCCGGAAATGGTGCCGTCTCCCGCTATATAGAATACTTTCACGGATGTGGACCTAGAGGATTGCTCTATTCCTTACGGCCGCCTGGCGGTGCAGCTATGTTGTCCGCTCTGTATGCGCAGTACCCGAGAGGCCTTCGATGAGCTACTTAGAGTCCGCGAAATGGCAGCGCTACCTCCTTGCTCTCGCGTTATGCGTGTCTGCGTTGCCTATCGCGCGAGCGCTGGGCGCGCCATCCTCATGTCTCCTCATCGCCGTCATGGCAGTCAGCCTCTACGCTGGGCGAGGGCCTGCCCTGCTTGCCACTCTCATCAATGCTTGTGCGTTCGAGATTTTATTTCTTTCGCCAACCCTCAACCTAAGGGCATCCGTGCCTCGCCTTGCTGTGCTGCTCGGAGCCATGCTGCTGACAGTGGAGATCGTTGAGGCGAGGAAGCGGTCCGAGCGCGCCCGCCGTCAATTAGACGAGGACTTTCGGTTGCTTGCGGAGACCAGCCCGGACTCCATCCTCTCTGTCAATGAGCAACAACTCATAGAGTTTGCAAATCCGGCCTTCACGACTATGTTCGGGTTTTCATTCAGCGAAGTGCAGAATAAGCCTATGTCTCTGGTCTTACCGGACCTCGCTCCCGGGCAGATTCCTGCGGGCGAGTTCTCGGCTGTTCGCAGCAGTGGCGACGCCTTCGATGTGGAGGCCACCTTTGGGCGGTTCCGCACAAAAACCACGATCTTCCTTCGCGATATCAGCGACCGCAAACGGATTCAGAAGAAGCTGGAACAAAGCGAACAGAGCTTACGCTTGACCCTCGACACCATTCCCGGCCTGGTCTATACCCATACTCCAGACGGACCAATCGAGTACGCGAACCAGCGACTGACTACCTTCCTGGGTAGTTCAATGAATCAGAAGTCGGCCGATGCACTCGTCGCCTGTATGCATCCGGAGGATAAGGAGACCGCGCTCCAGCAACTGACCCGCAATCTGGCGAAGGGCGCGCCCTACACTATGGAGTACCGGATACGGCGCGATGATGGCGTGTATCGGTGGGTTCAGGCAAGCGTCCAACCGCTCAAAGACCTACACAGCGGGGTGATTAGTTGGTACGGGCTCCTTACGGATATCGACGATCTTCGGATGACCGAAGAGTCACTTCGCCGAACACAGGCGCAGCTGGCTCAGTCGGCGCAAAAGGCGGCAGTCTCTGAGTTAGCGGCGTCTATCGCTCACGAGATCAGCCAGCCTATCAGCGCCATGGTAGCCAACGGACAAGCTGGATTGCGGTGGCTGCGTGCAACCCCGATCGACGCGGCCGGCGCGCAGGCGGCGCTCGAACGGATCGTGCGCGACGGCAAGGATGCCGGAGAAGTCATAAGCGGACTACGGTCTCTGTTTCGGCGGTCGTCACCCGAGAAGAATCCCGTGTCCATGCGCCAGATCGTTGGCGAGGTGGCGTCGCTTGTACGCGAAAGGGCCGAACGGGAAGGAGTGAATTTCGAGATCGCTATTGCAGAGGATCTTCCTCCAGTCCTTGGAGACAGGCTTCAGCTCCAACAGATTCTGTTGAACCTGGTGACGAATGCCATCGACTCGATGGAACGCACAGTTGGCGGACCACGCCGTCTGACGATTCGCGCGTACAGGGACGGGACCTGTGTCCTGACGCAGGTAGCCGACACAGGCATGGGCGTCGCCGACTTCGAAGCGGTCTTCGACTCTTTCTTCACGACGAAGGACACAGGGATGGGAATGGGGTTGTCGATCAGCAGATCTATTGTGGAGGCGCACTCGGGCCGCCTCTGGGGTGAAGCTAACGCGGGTGGTGGCACCGTGTTCTCATTTACGGTGCCCCATACTGGCGAAGGAAACCAGCGTGAAACCTGACCGCTCCATGGTGTACATCCTCGATGACGATCTGCGCGTACGAGAGGCGCTTGCCGCCCTGCTCGCTTCAGCTGGGTACAGAGTCAGAGCCTTCGCCAGCGCTCAAGACTACCTTGCGTATACGAGGCCGAATGTGCCCGGGTGCCTGGTCCTGGACTTAGATCTACCCGGCATGAGCGGCCTTGAGCTCCAGCGTGAACTTGCGGGCACGCACGGACCTCCGATTGTCTTCCTCACCGGGCATGGAGATATCCCATCCACCGTCAAAGCAATGAAGGGGGGAGCCGTAGAGTTTCTCGCTAAGCCCTTCGACGAAGGCACATTGATACAGGCCATCGACACTGCCATAAAGGAGGATGAACAAGCCCGCGAAGCTCATGCAGAGTTGGAGGCGATCCGCAAGCGGTACCTATCACTCACACCTAGGGAGCAGGAGGTGCTGCCCTTTGTGGTCAGAGGCTTTCTGAATAAGCAAACGGCGGGTGAGTTAGGCACAAGCGAGATCACGATTCGGATCCACCGAGGGCAGATCATGCGCAAGATGGCCGCAGACTCGCTCGCACATCTCGTGCGCCTTGCCGCCAAGCTGGGAATTCCGTAGCGTGCCACCCCCTACAAAGAGATAATAGGCAGCCCCCGCCAGCCCCGCTAGCATCGTTTCATGAGCAGGCGTCAGCACAGTGCGGGGTGGAACACAAAGCACAGTGTGATTGTCGTGGATGATGATCCGCGCGTTCGGCAATCGCTCGAGGGCTTGCTGAGCTCGGCAGGATTTCGGCTCCAGCTTTTCGGTTCCGCTGCGGAGGTCCTTGACAGCGGAGTGTTGGAGCACGCGTCATGTGTGATTACAGATGTACGCATGCCCGGCATTGATGGTTGGGAACTGCAGCGACGAATGGTGGCGCTGTATCCGCAGCTCCCATTGATCTTCGTCACAGCCCATCACGACGAGGCTGCTCCTGGGAAAGCGCTTACGAGTGGAGCCTTCGCGTTTTTCTACAAGCCCTTCGATGGCGAAGAGCTTCTTCGCACGGTTGCCGCCGCATTCCAAGTCGGCCAAGACCAGGGCGCGCCGGACGAAGTGGATATCTGAGAGGACGCACTTAATGTGGATCGTTCGCCTCGCACTCAATCGTCCGTACACCTTTGTGGTGCTGTCGCTGTTGTTGTTTCTCGCTGGTCCAGTAATGCTCTCTCGCACACCGGTGGATATCTTCCCGGAGATCAACATACCCCTAGTGAGCATCATCTGGACATTTACCGGGCTCGCGCCCACAGAGATGGAAACCCGCATCACCTCAATCTACGAGCGCGCCCTGACCACCACCGTGTCAAACGTGGAGCATATCGAGTCGCAGTCGTTGAATGGCGTTTCTGTCATCAAGGTTTTCCTCCAGCCGCAGGCAAACGTCGATGGGGCCATCGCAGAGGTCGCGGCCGAGGCAGAGGCTACCTTAAAGCAGCTTCCCTCCGGCATCACGCCACCGCTGATCATCCGGTATAGCGCCTCCACGGTTCCCATCCTGCAACTCGGGCTTAGCGGCCAAGGACTTTCCGAGCAGCAGTTGAACGACTTCGGAACGAACTTCATCCGTCCGCAACTCTCAACGGTACCCGGCGCTGCCGTTCCGCTCCCGTATGGAGGCAAGGTGCGGCAGGTGATGGTAGATATCGACTCCTCGCGATTGCAAGCCGAAGGGTTATCGCCGATTGACGTCGTGAATGCCGTGAACACGCAAAGTGTGATTGTACCTTCTGGCACAGTGAAGATCGGCACAACCGAGTACAACGTGGGGATTAACGGAACGCCTGCGACCGTGGCGCAGCTCAATGGCCTGCCCGTGAAGACCGTTAACGGGGGAACGATCTTTGTCAAGGATGTCGCTCATGTTCGCGACGGCTTTGCCGTTCAGCAGAACATCGTCCGTCAGAACGGCCAGCGGGGCGTGCTGCTCACCATAGAAAAGACCGGTACTGCGTCCACCCTTGCGATAGTGTCCGGCATACGCAACGCTCTTCCGGGAATCGCAGCCACGCTGCCCCCAGCATTGCAGATGACCCCACTCTCCGATCAGTCCGTATTTGTCCGCGCCTCGCTCAGCGGAGTGTTGCGCGAAGGCGTGATCGCCGCCTCTCTTACCTCCATCATGATCCTCCTCTTCCTGGGAAGCTGGAGGAGCACGTTGATCATCTGTATCTCAATTCCGCTTTCCATCCTGACCTCCTTACTGCTGCTGAGCGCTCTGGGCGAGAGCATCAACATCATGACCCTGGGCGGCCTTGCGCTCGCAGTTGGAGTCCTGGTGGATGATGCGACAGTTGAGATCGAGAACATGCAGCGCAACGTGGCTTTGGGTAAGCCTCTGCATGACGCCATCCTCGACGGGGCTCAGGAGATCGCAGTTCCTGCGTTTGTATCGACAGTATGTATCTCGATCGTCTTCGTACCGATGTTCTTTCTTTCTGGCGTGGCGAAATATCTCTTCGTTCCACTCGCAGAAGCGGTCGTCTTCGCGCTCTTCGCCTCCTACTTTTTCTCCCGGACCCTCATTCCGACCCTGGTCATGTTCCTGCTGCCAAAAGAGCTCGAGCAGCATCGGCAGAGGGCATCAGGCAAACCGCTCGGCCGCTTCGCACGCCTGCACGCCAAATTCGAGAAGATGTTTGAGTCTCTGCAGCATCGGTACGAGGCGCTCTTGGCGCAATGCCTTGAACAGCGCAGGCTCTTTATCACGTGCTTCCTGCTGTTTTGCCTAGCCAGTCTGGCGCTCGTTCCGGTCCTTGGACGCGACTTCTTTCCGGCCGTTGACGCGGGGCAGTTTCGCCTGCATGTCCGTGCCAAGACCGGTACGCGCCTCGAGGAGACCGCACGTCAGGTCGATGCCATCGACCGCTTCATCCGTACACAGATTCCAAGGTCGGAGATAACGGGCATCCTGGATAACATCGGCCTGCCCACCAGCGGCATCAATCTGTCCTACAGCAATAGCGGAACTATCGGCAATGCGGATGCTGAGATCCTTGGCCAACTAGCGACGAAGCATCATCCGACGGCCGACTACGTCGCTAAGCTACGAGAGGAGTTGCCCAAGCGCTTCCCCGGCACGCAGTTCTTTTTCGAACCAGCCGACATCGTCGCCCAAACACTGAACTTCGGTATCCCCGCACCGCTTGATATACAGATTGTGGGAAGGAATACTGCGGCTAATTTCGCTGTAGCCTCGCAGCTTGCGGACAAAATGCGCTCCGTTCCAGGAGCGGTCGACGTGCACATTCAACAGGCCCTGAATCAACCGCGGCTTCAGTTTGACGTCGATCGAATGCGCATACAGCAGGTTGGACTCACTGAACGGGATGTGGCCAACAACGTTCTCATCTCGCTGAGCTCCAGCTTCCAGACCACACCCAACTTCTGGTTGAACCCGAAGAACGGCGTCTCGTACAACATCGCCGTGCAGACCCCGCAGTACCGCATTGCCTCACTGGATGCGTTGCGGAAGATACCAGTCAATTCACCTTCTGCGCCTGCTCCGCAGCTCTTCTCCAATCTTGCAGCGATGACCCCTACCGCAGAGCCTGCCGTGGTTAGCCACTATAACGTCGCGCCCGTCATCGACATCTACGGGGGGGTCCAGGGGCGCGATCTCGGAGGTGTCGCCAGCGACGTTCAGAAGATTACCGACGCAGCGGCCAAGCGACTACCGCGCGGAAGCACGCTCGTAGTGCGTGGGCAGGTGGATACCATGACTTCATCCTTCACCGGACTGTTCGCGGGTCTCACTTTCGCCATTGCACTGGTCTATCTGCTGCTGGTTGTGAACTTCCAGTCGTGGAGTGAAGCCTTCATCATCATTACCGCCTTGCCGGCCGCTCTTGCGGGTATCTGCTGGGTCCTCTTCCTGACCCATACGCCGCTGAGTGTCCCCGCGCTGATGGGCACCATCATGAGCATTGGCGTAGCAACGTCCAACAGCGTGCTGGTGATCACGTTCGCTAATGAGCATTTCGCAGTTGATAAGGACGCCTTTCGGGCGGCGCTGGAAGCAGGCGCAACACGTTTGCGGCCCGTGATCATGACCGCGATGGCGATGATCATCGGTATGATCCCCATGGCTCTCGGCATGGGAGAGGGCGGAGAGCAGAACGCGCCGCTCGGCCGCGCAGTCATCGGCGGTCTGCTCTTCGCCACCATCTCCACTCTCTTCTTCGTTCCCATTGTGTTTGCCATGATGCGGCGCAAAGCGGTACCACCGCCTGCTCCCTCCGAGGTGCCCCATGCAGCGTGAAGCTCCATCGAATCAGTCATCCCACCAAGGTGAGCCAGACAAGGGTGCACCGGCCTCTGGCGTTTCCGGCCACGCTACGAAGTGGTTTCTCGTCGTCCCCTTGTTGCTGACAATTGCCGGAGCGATCACCTTCTATCTGAGCTCCCGCGACGGCAAAACGCTCGCGGCCACAACACAGACGATGGTGGCAGAGCCAGTCACCGTCACGCATCCCCAACCAGGCCAGCCGGTTGAGGACCTTTCCCTTCCGTCAACTCTGCAGGCGTATTCCGATTCTCCGATCTACGCTCGCAGCAGCGGCTATATCGCACATTGGTACGCCGATATCGGAACTCATGTGCGGCAGGCACAGTTGCTGGCGGTCATCGACTCGCCAGAAGTCGATCAGGAGTTGAACCAGGCTCGCGCCACCCTCAGCCAAACTGAGGCCAATCTCAAGCTTGCGGGTGTTACTGCGCAGCGCTACCAGGATTTAACCGGCACCAATGCAGTTGCGCAGCAGGAGATCGACAACAACATACAGAACCTGAGCGCGCAACAGGCCGCTCTCCAGGCTTCGATCGCAAATGTGAAGCGGCTCGAAGCCCTGCAGGGCTTCGAGCGAGTCACCGCACCGTTTGACGGCGTGATCACACAGCGACTCACCGATGTAGGCAATCTGGTCAACGCGGGAAATAGCGGCACTGGAGCGCAACTCTTTCGTATCTCAAAGATCGACACGATACGAGTGTTCGTGCCCGTTCCCGAGGTGTACAGCAACGAGGTCAAGAATGGGCTTCCCGCCAG
>JAOAPJ010000435.1 GCA_025462805.1 Acidobacteriaceae bacterium | reverse complement strand
CATGGGTCTTCTTGGCGCGGCTCAGGCCACCACACCCGCCCGAGCACTGTTCTGGATCAGCGTCTCGATTGGCGGCCTTGCCGCGGCGGCACCGGTGAGCTGGTCGCTGCCGGCACTGATCGCGCCAGCAGGCGCGGTGGGACGTGTGGCCGGCATCATGAATCTGTCGAGCCAGGTCTCCGCGATTGCCGCGCCGATCATTACCGGCTATCTGTATAGCCGCACGCACTCCTTCGCCATTGCCTTCAGCGTGCCGATCCTGTACCTGCTGGCGGGGATCGCGGGGTATCTCCTGCTGCTGGGCCGGATCGAGCCGATTCCTGATCCTTAGCCTGATCCAGGCTGGACCCGGCCGGTAGCGGCTGTATTCTGCCGAGAGCCAGTTCCCGGAAGTTTACGCTCGTTGATGATGTCTGCCCGACATCCCGCCTCTCGCTGCGCCGTGGTCCTGGCGCTGTTTGCTGCTGTCGCACTGGTTGGCATGCCGTTGCGGGCTCTTGACCCGCGCCAGCCGCTGCGGCAATTGGGGCAGCAGCTCTGGCAGACCGACGACGGCCTGCCGCAAAACACCGTTCACGCTATCCAGCAGACCAGCGACGGCTATCTCTGGCTGGCCACGGATGGCGGGCTGGTGCGCTTCGATGGCGTGGACTTCACGCTGTTCGACCGGCACTCCACTCCGGCGCTGCGCAGCAACCTGATCGGCGCGCTGGCGGAGACGGACGACGGCACTCTGTGGGCGGCGACGTCCGACGGGCTCATCCGGCGGAGCCAGGGATCGTTGCGCGTACTCGGCCAGGGAAACGGGCTGCCGGGCGGTCCTATCACCGGCGTCATTACGGCGAGCCACGGACACGTGTGGGTGCTTGCGCCCGATGCGGTGTCCTTCGGCGGCGGGGATCGCTTTTCGGCGGTTGCGGGCGTGGACCAGCTCTCAACCGGCCGGGATGGCGACCCGATCGCGGTCCGCGGCCCGGATGGATCGCTCTTCGTGGCCACCGCGCGCGGCGTTCTGCGACTGCGCGATGGGCGGATCATCGCCACCACGCCGGGGACTGCCGACCGGCTCGCCGTGGCCTCGGACGGAAGGCCCTGGATGGCCGCGGCTAACCGCCTGTTCCGGTTGGAGCAAGGCGTGTGGCAACCGGTGTCGCTGCCACCGCACGCGGGACCGATCCGTGCTCTGACGGCGGGAGGCAGCGGGACCATCTACGCCGCCACGGATGGCGGCCTGGCCATCCTCTCCCCTGGCAGCACCACCTGGAAGACCAGCGCGGATGGGCTTCCCCCGGGTCGCGTGATCCGCCTCTTCGCGGATGGGCGTGGCGCGCTGTGGATGAGCATGGAAAATTCCGTCGTTCGCTATGCGCAGGGACAGTTCGAGAGACTGCATCCGCGCAGCGGCGCGGGGCGGACTGAGGCCTTCCATGAGGATCGCGAGGGAAACCTGTGGCTGGGCACAGAAGCAGCCGGGCTGCTGGAGCTGCGCCCACAACGCTTCATGACCCTGACCACCAGCGATGGCCTGCCCGGAGACGTGGTGCGGACGGTGCTGGCGGCAAAGGATGGCACGGTCTGGGCAGGCACGGATGGAGCGGGACTCGCCCATCTGAAACGGACACAAGCCGGGACAGCGGGCGGGACACAAGGCGGGACACCGGCCGGGACACAACGCGACGCAGCGTGGCAGACTTTCACAACGCAGCAGGGGCTGAGCAGCAACACCATCCTGGCTCTGGCGGAGCAGCCAAACGGCGCGCTGGCGGTGGGCACTCCTGACGGTCTGGACCAGCTTGTGGCGGGGCACGCGCGGCCAGCGCCGCATGGAGATTCCCTGCCCGATGATTTCGTTCGCTCGTTATTAACAGATAGCGACGGGGGCGCTTTATGGATCGGTACGCGGCGGGGGCTGGCTCGCCAGACTGCGACCGGGTTGGACCAGTGGACGCGTGCCGACGGGCTGGGGAGCGACCTGGTGGGCGCCCTGGCGCAGGACCGCGGCCGGGCCGGCGCACTCTGGATCGGCACACGCGGCGGACTCAGCCATCTGGAGAATGGGCGCATCACCACCCTGACGACACGCGACGGGCTCTCCTCGGACATCGTGACCGCGCTCTACCAGGACGGTGCCGGGGCGGTGTGGATTGGCACGACCGGCGGAGGGCTCAACCTGCTGCGCGGGGGCCGCGTGTTTGCGTTTCCCGCATCCGCCGGATTGCCGGAGGTCATCCTCTCGATCATTGAGGATGGGCACGGCGATCTGTGGCTTGGGTCATCGACCGGCATCTACCGGGTGTCGCGCAGCGATCTCGAGGCACTCGCCGGCGGCAAGCTCGCACATCTGACTGTGGCAGCCTATGGCGTGGCGGATGGCATGCGCATCAATGAGTGCTCCTCCGGCCACCCCGCGGCGGTTCGCACCCCGGATGGAACGCTGTGGTTCGCTACGCTGCGGGGCGTCAGCGTGACCAACCCGGAACATTCAGAAGAGAACCGGCTGCCGCCACCAGTCGCGATCGAAAACGTAACCATCGACGATCAGGCCGCGCCTGCAACAGGACAGGTGAGCGTAGAGCCCAGCCACACGCGGCTCTCGTTCCACTATGCCGGGCTGAGCTTCGTGGCGCCGTCACGCGTTCGTTATCGCTATCGGCTGGAGGGCTTCGATTCCGACTGGGTGGATGCCGGCGCTGGCCGTGTGGCGTACTACACGAACGTGCCGCCCGGCCGCTATACCTTCCGAGTGGTCGCGGCAAACAACGATGGTGTGTGGAACGACACGGGAGCGGCACTTGCCATTCGCGTGCTGCCGCACACCTGGCAGACGTGGTGGTTCCGGACGCTGTGCGTGCTGGCTGTGTTGCTGATGGGCTATCAAGCGTATCGCATGCGCGTACGGAATGTGGAGCTGCGGTTCAGTGCCGTTCTGGCGGAGCGCACGCGCATCGCGCGCGAGATCCACGACACACTGGCGCAGGACATCGTGGGCATCAGCGTGCAGCTTGAACTGGTCTCCCGGCTGCTCAGCTCATCGGTTGATGCAGCCCGCGTACAACTGGACGCCGCGCGCGGCATGGTGAGGTCCAGCCTGAGCGAGGCACGCAGCTCCATCTGGAATCTGCGCTCAGCCACTTCGTCGGCCAACGACCTACCAGTGAGGCTCAGCCGCATCGTCGCACAAGCCGCCGCCAAGGGGCAGGGGAAGCCGAAGTTTCAGGTGCGCGGCACCTATCGAGCTGCGCCGGCGGCAGTGGAAGAGCAATTACTGCGCGTCGCACAGGAAGGCTTGAACAATGCAGTTCGTTATGCGCGCGCCTCGCTCATCGAGGTCACGCTGCACTACGACACGCAGTCGCTCGAACTTTCGGTGGATGACGACGGCCAGGGTTTCACCTATGATGCAGCAGCCTTTGCCGAAAGCGGACACTTCGGTCTGCAGGGAATGCGGGAACGTGCTGCCGAGATCAGTGGTACTCTCCAGGTCGCAAGCGAACCGGGCAAAGGAACGCACATAACACTGCGTGTCGATATACCATGAGGACGCCCAAAGAGTGCCATCTGTGACCACAACTGCTGAAGCGCCCACCAAGCCGGTCCGCCTGCTCGTCGTTGACGATCACCACATCGTGCGGCAGGGGCTGGTCGCGCTGCTCGCCACCGTACCGGAGATGCAGGTAGTGGCCGAAGCGCCCGACGGGGAGCAGGCTGTTGCGCTCTACCGTCAGCACCAGCCCGATGTGACCTTGATGGACCTTCGCATGAACGCCATGAACGGCGTCGAGGCAACACGCGCCATCCGCAAGGAGTTCCCCAACGCGCGCATTATTGTTCTCACCACGTTTGACGGTGATGAGGATATCTACCGCGCCCTTCAGGCGGGCGCGCGTGGCTACCTGCTGAAGGGCATGGACACGGAGGAGCTGCTGGCTGCGATTCGTACCGTGCACAGTGGCAAATCGCGGATTCCGGGTCCGGTCGCCGAGCGACTGGCGGAGCGCATGAACAACCCCACG
>JAOAPJ010000432.1 GCA_025462805.1 Acidobacteriaceae bacterium | reverse complement strand
CCAAGATAGGGTGCAGCAAAGAAGAGAAACGAAGAGAACTGCACGCCCGGATTTACCGGCGGGATGTATCCCTTATACCCTCCGATAGCTTTGATATAGAAGGCGAGCGGCACGGGCGTCCCAAAGTACCTATAGGCCAGGAGGAGCTGCACCCCGATCAATGAGAACAGGCAGAGCTCCGCGACAAGCGCAATCCGGAACTGAAACGGCGACCAGAATAGCCAAAGCATCAGTGGCACCAGAGCCGCGCACAGGCCGTTATCCGGACGCACGAAGAAGGCTAAGTATCCGCTCAACCCAAGCAGAACGGCGCTCCTTGTTGTCGGCTGACGCATCGCGTAGAGAACCGCGAGAACCAGTAAAGCATTGGTCAACACGGACAGCATCGTCTCCATCCCGTTGATGATCTCGAGATCGAATTGGGGCTGCAGCAGCAGGGGCAGAGCGACCAGCGGCAGCGCCACCCAAAGCGAACGCATTGCGTGGGAGACAGCGAAGCGGGTGATCCCCCAGCTCATCAGGAGCAGAGCCAACATGCCTGTCGCACCTGAGGCGAGGATGAGCACAGCGACTGCCTTGAGGGGAAGGAACGAGAAGAGCAGGACGATCAAAAACCAGCCAAGGCTGGTAAGCCCATATGTCGGCACCCCATCAGGGTTCCACGCGACCCCGAGACCTTGCCGAAAGTGCAACGCATACCTATAGAACATGAACGCGTCATCGACCTTGAACGTGCGAAGCGCGGCCATGACAAAGAGACCTGCCAGCAGGCATGGAACGAGGAAGAAGGCGTAGCGATATTTCCTCGCCAATACGGGCCCTATCTCAATGGGAACAGGGTTCCAGGCGGAGGTCTCACGGCGGCTCACCGCTTGAACTCCTCCATCATGTTGCGGAAGTCGCGGAACAGGTAGTGAGAATCATGCGGGCCGGGACTCGCCTCCGGGTGGTATTGCACACTGAACAGCGGCAGTGACCGGTGGCGCAGGCCTTCGAGCGTGTTGTCGTTCAGATCGATGTGGGTCAGCTCGACCTCGCTCTGCTTCAGCGAAGCAGGATCGATAGCGAAGTTGTGGTTGTGAGCGGTGATCTCGATCCTGCCCGTGCCGGTCTGCTGTACGGGATGGTTGCCGCCATGATGGCCAAACTTGAGCTTGTAGCTCTTGCCGCCGAGCGCGAGTCCGATAAGCTGGTGGCCCAGGCAGATGCCGAATACCGGCGTCTTCCCTGCCAGGCGGCGGATATTCTCATGCGCATACTGGAGCGGTTCAGGATCACCGGGTCCGTTCGAGAGGAATACACCGTCGGGCTTCAGGGCGAGCACGTCTTCTGACGAGGTGCGGGCCGGGACTACGGTCACGCGGCAGCCTTCGCGGGTCAACATGCGGAGGATGTTGTGCTTGATGCCGTAGTCGTACGCCACCACATGCAGGTTGCAATCCGGAGCATCGGGCATCAGGCCCGGAACCGCATTGGCAGAATGCTCCCGCGTCCACTCATAGCTGTCCTTGGTCGAGACCACACTCGCCAGATCGCAACCGTCCATCTTGGGTAGCGCCTTCGCCTGGGCGATGAGTGCGTCTGTGCTCGTCTGTTTGGTAGAGATGACGCCCCGCATGGAGCCGTAGGTCCGCAGGTGGCGCACCAACGCCCGTGTATCAATCTCCGAGATCACGGGGACACCATGCCGCTCAAGGTATTCGTCCGCGACCTGTTCGGAGCGCCAGTTCGAGCTGACGGGAGAAAACTCCCGCGTCACCAGACCCTCGATGTAAGGCTTCTGCGCTTCGGCGTCGGAGCTGTTGGTACCGTAATTACCGACCTGCGGGTTGGTCAGAACGACAATCTGGCCCGCATAGGACGGATCAGTGAAGATCTCCTGGTATCCCGTCAGCGATGTATTGAAAACGACTTCGCCCGCGCGTTCACCGCCCGCGCCGTGGCTCTCACCGCGGAAGATGCGCCCGTCTTCGAGCGCAAGAATGGCCTGCATCGCAGCTCCATAGCGTGGATTCAATCGATGTTATCAGGTTTAGCAGGCAGATCTGCGGCGACTCGCAGCGAAAACGGTGCAGAGCAGACGTGAACTGCGCCGCCTTATTCCACCAGGTGCATTTTTTCGGTGGGCCAGTAGACGAAGGCAGCCTTGCCGTAGATAAAGCTGCGGTCTACCGGGCCAAAGTCGCGGCTGTCGCTCGAGATGGAGCGATGGTCCCCCATGACGTAGTAATTATGCGGCGGCAGCACGATCGGCGAGACGGAGCGGATGTCTCGGAAGCGCTGGGGAACGTACGGTTCCGGCACAAGACGCCCGTTGACGTACACGCGCCCCTCGTCAACCACGAGACGGTCACCCGGGGCTGCGATCACGCGCTTGATGTAGCTCTTCGAGGGGTCGCGCGGATAGTAGAAGACCACGACATCGCCACGACTGATGTCCTCGAAATGGTAGACGAACTTGTTGATGAAGATGCGGTCCTGGTCCTGAAGTCGCGGCAGCATGCTGGTGCCTTCTACGCGGACCGGCTGGTACAGGAAGGTAATGACAAAGAACGCGACGGCGAGCGAAACAAGGATGTCACGGGCCCACACGACCGCCGCGCGGCTGCGGGTCCGCCTCCGATGCGCATCCAGAGGATGCGGCTGTTGCAGGTTGCTTTCGTCGTTCTCCATCAATAACAACCGAGACTTCCAGGGGGGCAGACGACGTGCACAGGCTTGGGCAGCGTCTGCGACTGCATCCCTATAGGAATGTACTGCGGATCGGCGTGCCCGTCACTGATGCCCTGCAGCTGCGCCGCTTCGAGCACGAGCGGGCGCTGCAGCACCATCTCCACAGTCGTGCCTTCCGGGATCACGATCTCGTTCCCGCGGGTGAGCAGTGTGTAGACCAGGCCGCCGGCGACACCGGCCAAGCCGCCGATCGCAGCTCCGGTGCCAGGACTCCCACTAGCTGCCCCGCCGATGACCCCGCCGGTCGCGCCGATGATGCCGCCACGAGCAATGTCAGCCGCATCCTTGCCCTTGTTGCTTGCCTGCTCGATGGTGCCCTCTTTGCCCTTCACCGACGGGCCGCCGGAGCCGGGCAAGCTGTCAACAGATCCGGGGATGCCCACCACCTGCCCGTTTGGAAAAATCATGGTATTGAAGTGCATGAGGAGCTTGGCTCGCCCCTTGACCCGGCCTGGGCGCTCGACGTTGTCGATCATTCCCTGGACATAGACGCCCGAAGGGATCAACACGTGGGAGCCGACGGTGACCGGGAAGGTAGAGATCAGGTAGACGCCGTCTCCGGCGCGCGCTGTCTTCGTATTGACGCCACTCTTCAAAGAGAGCAGCACCTTGGAGCCCGCAGGTACGGTGTAGGTCTTCTGTTTTGCCTCTGGAGCCGAAGCGGAAGGACTTGACGCTGTGACGGAAGGATCGGACGTTTGTGCCGGAGGAGCCTGCTGCGCCCGCAGCGTGAGAGGCAGAAGCAAGAACGCTCCCGATAGGCCGATAAAGAACCCTGCAGCCTGGAAGCGTCTGAGGATAAAGGAATCTCTGCGCCGGGTCCGCGTCATAGCTTAAGTACCGTAACCCTTTATAGACGCACCGATTGTAGCGGCGATAGCGATTTCATGCGGCGCTCAGCGTGGCAAGATCAAGGGAAGCTCGCTCGCCGAGCTGAACCTCTGAGTAAGGGAGACGCATGCACGCGCCGGACGAGAGTCGGTATCCAGACGTCACAAGGCTGCTCGAAGACGCGGTGCGCACCGGCGTTTTCCCCGGGTGCACCTACGGCGTCCTGACCTCCGGGAGCGAACCGTGGGCAAAAGCGGTGGGACGCTTCACCTATGAGCCCAATGCAGCCGAAGTGACGGCGGGTACGGTCTACGATCTTGCCAGCGTCACTAAGGTGATTGCGACGACTGCGGCAGCAATGCTGCTGTGGGAGCGCGGGCAGTTGCCTCTGAATGCGCCGGTGGTGGATCTGCTGCCGGAATTTGCCACTTGCGAGCCGCTCGACTCGCGCCGATCACGGGTGACGGTCCGGATGCTGCTGGATCACTCCTCGGGACTGCCAGGCTACGAACGGCTGTTTGAGCGTGTAAGCGGCAAGCAAGCGATGATCGAGGCATGTTTGCGGCAGCCGTTGACCGCCGAACCAGGGACTCGCGCCGAATACTCGGACCTTGGTTTCATTCTGCTGGGACACCTTCTGGAGCAGATCTCCGGCGATGGACTCGAGGTGCTTTGCGCGAGAGAGATTTTCGAACCGCTCGGCATGCGCTCGACCATCTTCTGTCCGTTACCGCACCAACAGGACAAGATTCCGCCCACCGAGGATGATCAAAGCTTCCGAAAGCGCGTCATCCAAGGAGAAGTGCATGACGAGAACGCAGCGGTGATGGGCGGCGTCGCGGGACACGCGGGGCTCTTCTCCGATGCAATAGATCCTCTGCGCCTGGCGGGATGCTTGCTGAGAGGCGGCAGAACGCCTGAGGGGGACAGGTTCCTTGCGGCGGAGACAATCTCTTTATTTTCGCGGCGTACTGAGCAACCACCCGGCACCTCCCGTGCGCTGGGCTGGGATACACCGTCCTTTCCTTCCTCGTCTGGCAGCCTGTTCTCGTCGCGTTCCATAGGGCATCTGGGCTTCACCGGCAGCTCGCTCTGGATCGATCTTGAGGCGGGACTTGCAGTTACGCTGCTGACGAATCGCACCTGGCCAGACCGCTCGAATCAGGTGATTCGTGCATTCCGGCCGCGGTTCCACGACACGGTGCGCGATGCAATCCAGCGCGAGTTTTTTGCATCACAACACTCCGGGTAAACGCACTGGAACGCACTGATGGTGACACATCTCAGTAACGTCGCCTGGCAATTTGGTAGGAGCGCAATTTCGCGCGCGCGCTAAAATAGAAGGAGGAAGCTTCTACTCGACGACTATGGCTACCTTGATCCCAACGACACGCATGATAGAGAACGAAGACGAGGGGCAAATCCACACCCCGACAGCTCATGAACTTCACGAGCTGATGACGGAGAGCGCGAACTCTGCGTCGCAAGGCTTCGACACCAAGTCGGCGCTCGAGATCGCCCGCATTATCAATCACGAGGACACCAAGGTTGCGGGGGCCGTGAAGAAGGCTTTGCCCGAGATCGCGCTGGTGATCGACGCAGTGGCGCGTGCGCTCCGCGATGGCGGCCGGCTGATCTATGTCGCTGCCGGCTCGAGCGGGCGCATCGCGGCACTGGATGCCTCGGAGTGCCCACCCGCGTACTCGACTTCGCCCCAGGCAGTGCAGTACATCGTCGCCGGCGGACCGAAGGCTGTGGCTTCCACGGTTGAAGTGAACGAAGATTCTCCCGAATTGGGACAGAGGGATATCGCCCGTCGCCGGCCGACGCGCAAGGATGTGGTCGTCGGCCTGTCGGCGTCCGGCCGCACGCCGTATGTGGTCGGTGCGGTGGAGTATGCTCGCAGCCGGGGCGCCCACACTGCCGCTATCACCTGCAACCAGAATACGGCGCTGGCTGGAGTGGCTGAGATCGCGATCGTGGCCGAGGTAGGTCCGGAGGTAATCTCTGGCTCAACACGGATGAAGGCCGCCACCGCCCAGAAGATGATCACCAACATGATCACAACCGGCGCCATGACTCGCCTAGGCTATGTCTACGAGAACATGATGGTCAATGTCCACATGCACAATGCCAAGCTGGTGGAGCGTGGCATCGGCGTGCTGATGCGGGCCTGCAACATCGACCGCGAGACCGCGGTGCAGACCATCAAGTCTGCCGGCAAGAGTGTGCCGATCGCTCTGGTCATGCTGAAGGCCGGCGTTGATAAACCAGAAGCCGTCCGCCGCTTGGCAAAGGCTGACGGGAACGTCCGGCTCGCCATCGAGGATACGGTGCTCGAACTGTAAGGCAGCCTGCTCTCCCTTTTCGCGAGCCCTCAGCCCCTGTGCTGGGGGCGTTGTATTTCACTCCAATTCTCCGCCTTTGCCAGGTCCGTGCGAAAATCGGCCCTCGCGGCAAATCGATCCGCTTATCCATCCTTCGATGGATGCGCGACACTACGCTCCGTCACTATTCTCGCGGACGTGCATCAGGAGCGTCGGGAACTCAGTCTGTCCGCAGCCATCGCCGTTGTGACCGGCGAATCTGTGGCGCTGGGCATCTTCCTGACGCCTGCAGCGATGGCCCGATCGCTTGGGTCGCCTCTCCTGCTGGCCCTGGTGTGGTGCGGGTTGGGGCTGATGGCTCTCAGTGGTGCCCTTTGTTACACGGAGCTCGCGGTGCGCTATCCCGCCTCCGGCGGCGAGTACGTCTACCTGCGCCACGGCTTTGGCGACACTGCTGCCTTCCTCTACGGTTGGATGTCCTCGGTGGTGATGTATCCCGGGGTCGCTGCGGCGCTTGCGGTCGGCGCAAGTGCCTATATCGCCGCACTGCTGCCCATTTCGAAGATGACGGGAAGTTGGGTTCCGGCGGCGCTGCTGATTGCCTTCGGTGGCGTGCAGGTCCTGGGCACACGGTTCAGCGGACGAGTGATGACTGCACTCAATCTGCTGAAGTTCACGGTGCTATTTGGGTTGGTGGGCTGGGTCGCGGTTTCGGGACACGGCCGGATCTCTAACCTGATGCCGTTCGCATCACGTGTGCCCGGGTCCGAGCCGTGGCTGGGAGCGCTGGCCGGTGCTGTGATGAGCGGCTTCTTCAGCTTTGGAGGCTGGTGGGAGGCAGGCAAGCTTGCCGGTGAGGTGCGCGACCCGAAGCGCAATCTTCCCATTGCCTTTGTTGGCGGCGTCCTTCTGGTCACGGTGGTCTACCTCGCGATCAGCTTCGCCTTCCTCTCCGTCGTTCCGATCGCGGGCATGACCTCCGGGATTGCCTTCGTCAGCCAGTTCGGTCAGGCGCTCTTCGGCTCGGCGGGTGCACGGCTGCTCGCTGCTTGCGTGTTGCTGTGCGTAGGCGGCGGCCTGGCCGCGCTGATGATGGCGGCTCCGCGAGTCAGCTTTGCGATGGCGCAGACGGGCCAGTTCCTTCCGCTGTTCGGACATCTGCATCGCCGGTTCGGGACTCCAGCGAATGCCATCCTGCTGCAGACAGGACTGGCGCTGGTCGCGCTGCTCTTCGGCACCTTCGACCGTATCCTGGCTTACATCATCTTCTCCGCGGTGCTGTTTCTCGGACTGACGGTCGCTACGCTGTTTCGTGTCACACCGCGCCCACGGGCCTGGTGGTTCCCTGCTGCCCCGACATTGTTCCTCCTCTTCTGTGCCGTCGTCGCCTCTCTCCTTTTGCTCCGCGCCCCTGTGCCGGCTGTATTCGGCATGCTCATCGTTCTGCTCGGCCTCCCACTGCACCGGGCGCTGCGCCGTCGCCTCTCCACTCCGCCCGTTCTTGCTTCAGAAAGGATCTGAACCCCAATGCCCCACATCCATCTTCCCGAACATCTCCCCGGCATCCGCAGTGCCATGGCCTTCCGGCCGGAGACGGCAAAACCGCTGAACGAACTTGTCGAAGTCCTGCTGCGCGGCCCGAGTACGTTGTCTCCTGCCGAGCGGGAGCTGATCGCCACCTACGTCTCCTATCTGAACGACTGCTACTACTGCCAGACCATCCACGGCGCCATCGCCGCAGCCAGCCTGAACGATGATGAGCAGCTGGTGGCCCGAGTGAAGGCG